>CALGGP010000120.1 GCA_937915885.1 uncultured Selenomonadales bacterium
ACCCGCCCTTGGCGGTGTGCGGCGCCGGCGCGAGATGGACGCATCGTCTTCAGTTGGGCGCCACCTTTGCGGGCGGGAGCGACGAAAAAAGGCGGGCGCCGCCGACGCGGGGTGGGAACCACGGGCTAATTTGGGCGCCGACCTCGGGGGGCGGGAGCGTTGAGCGGCGCCCCTCCATCCGTCGCTCCGCGCGGAAGGGATCAATAAAATATGAATAGGATCGCGCCGACGAACACCGCTATCCCGAAGCCCTTTAAAATATTTTGGACGGCGTAATTGTGTTTACCGAAGAGCGGTCCGACAATCGGGCGAATGAGGAACGATAACAGCGACATCGACAGGAAAAAAAATGCTTTGTCGGCGACGAAAAAACTGTAGACGAGCGATATCGCGGAGATCACAATGCCGTATGATTCGACGCGACGGTGTTGAGGATTGGGTTGATCGACTTCGGGCTCGGCGGGAGCGTCGGCAGTATTTTTTGCGTCGAGGACGGCGCGCGCCTTCCTTTTATTGCGCTCAATCCGTCGGACAATGTCCTCGAATTTTTCTTTGGGCTTCTCCTTCGGAGGCTCGATCGGCTCGATCGGTGCGGACGGTTGAGGATTGGTCGACGGGATAATTTTTTCTTCGACAGGCGGCGTCGGAGTCGGCGGAGCGGGCGGAATAATTTTTTCTTCGACGGGCGGCGTCGGAGCGGGCGGCGTCGGAGGTGCCTCCTCCTCTCGAGAAAATTCCTCTCCGTATATCGGTCGAGCCGTCCCGTCGCCGTAAGGATCGCTGTACTTCGGTTTATAATTTTTCAGATCGAGCGAAGCAATCACGCTTTTTTTCTTCTTCTTATCCTTCGACATAACGACCACTCCTCATTGACTTTGATCCTATAATAAATCATAATGTCAACAGTCGAAAGGGGGCGCGCGAATGTTTGAAACGATTTTATTGACGGCGGCGCTGATTTCGATCGTCGTGCTCTACAAATTTTTGCCCAACCGCAAAGTATTTTTCTACTTCTGCGTGTCGATGCTGTTGATGTTTTGCGCCGGAGCATTTTTCGGACTGCAGAGTAAATCCGATTCCGCGCTCGACGACGAGCAGCGCGACCTGCTCTTGCGACAGGAAAAATTTTTCATCATCTGGTACTCGCAATATCAGAAGGACATCGAGCAGCTCGACCGCAATTGGCAGCTGTATCATTCGATCGTCGACGGCTACAAGGACGGCAAATCGGATTTGTCGAACACATACGAGCGCTTGACGGAGCTTGAGCGCGAAGTGTTGACGGAGCAAATACATATTCATACGATGGAGCCGCCGCCCGATCTCGACGCCGAATGCAGCGAGCTGGTGAGCAGTGTAATTCGCAAGACGCAACTTTACGTGGATGCGCAGACGCAAACGATATTGCAGACGAAAGCGGCGGCGAATCCCGAGTCGGTGATGATCGAAGATCGAAACGCGTTGAGCCGACGATTTCAAGACATAATGATTCGAGAGGCGCCGGTGGGATTATTTACGGCGACGGAGATATCGGCGTTGCGAGATTATTTCGCGTTGAAAAATTGAGGTGTTTCGAGTGCAAAAATATAAAACGGTCGGCGAGGGAAAAATTTATGAGGCGAATTACGAGATCAATCGGTCGAAATTCATAGCGCACGTCCGACGGGTCGAAGACGAAGACGCGGCTCGAGAGTTCCTTCAATCGATCAAAAAAAAATACTTCGATGCGACGCATAATTGTTCGGCGTGGATAATCGGAGTGGGCGTCGAGAAGCATAAGTCGAATGATGACGGCGAGCCGGGTGGTACGGCGGGCAATCCGATCCTCGAGGTGCTCAAAAAAAATGCGTTGACGAATGTCGAGATCATAGTGACGCGATACTTCGGCGGGATCAAATTGGGTGCGGGCGGGCTGATTCGAGCGTATTCACACAGCGCGGCGTTGGGATTGAGCGCGGCGGAGATCGTAACGATGACGCCGATGCAGAAGTTTGACGTGACGATCGAATACGGCATGTTGGCGACGGTCGAAAATTGGTTGAGGCAAAAAAAAATCGCCGTCGGCGGAACGGAATATGCGGCGGACGTGACGATAAGTTTGATGGCGGAGCCGTCGGACGTGGAAAAAATTTTGTCGGATATCACGGAATTGACGGCGGCGAATTTTTTACATGTACTCGGCGAAAAAGTTTTAATCCCGATCCGCGATCTGTAAAAGAAGGGGCGCCGCCGACGCTCCCGCCCGTCGAGCGCGGCGCCCAACCGAGGAAGCGGTTCCCACCCCGCGTCGGCGGCGCCCGCCTCTTTAATTCCGCATTCCTAATTCCTAATTATCTGAGCGTCCGCGCCTTCGATTTATCCATTCGATAGACATATGCCATCACCTCGGCGATCGCTTTATACAATTCCGGCGGTATCTCCCGATCGATCTCGAGCGCCATCAACATGTTGATCAGCGTCTTATTTTTGTAGACGGGGATCGCATTTTTTTGTGCCGTCGCCAAGATGTGTTCGGCGACATGCCCGCGCCCCTTTGCTATCAAGCGCGGTGCCCGATCCTGTTCGGCGTCGTATTTCAATGCGGCGGCTTTTTTTTCTTCGTAGGACATTTCCATGCTGATTCACCTCGGATCAAGTCATTTTTTCGCCGACGCTCCCGACCTTCACGTCTCCTATGTTGAGCGTCAAATCCTTCAACGAGTTGCGTATGTCGTTGACGTAAGAGCGGAACTCCCGCGCGGTCTCCTTCTGCGAAAAGTAAAATCTCATGTCGAGCTGATTTTCGTCATACACTCGGAACGTGAGCTCGACCGCCCCGATGTTGTCCGTCAACACGCAGATGCGCACCCACGTCTCCTTGCGTTGCTCGCCGGTGTCTTTGTCTCGAGTGTTTTCGTCGTAAACGTGCAGGTACGTCGGATATGAATTTTCGTTGTCGCCCATGTAGAGCGGCATCATCATTTGGAATGAGCGATTGCCCTGAACGGTCGACGAGGCATTGTCGCCGCCCATGGCGTGCCGCATCGAATTTGCAAACTCGGTGACGTCGCGTCCGGCGCGCTTGAATGCCTTCGCCGACAATTTTGACGTGAGCGTTGCCATATCGCACAGCTGCATGAATGCCCACAGGCGCGGCAGATCGGGGAGGCGTTGTTGGACGGCGGCCTGTTGTACGGTGACGGGCACGTTTTGTTGACACAGGCGCAGGAGATTTTGTAAATGTCTTGCCTCGCCCTCGGACATCATTGGCTGATTGTTGTTGACGAAGTTTTGAAGGAGTGCGGACTCGCGCTCGGTGAGCGGCGTCTGACCTCGCATCAGGAATTGCGCCAGATTTTTAAGCGCGTCCATGGTCTGCGGCGTGTTTTGCATGGGCTGTTTGAGGAGGAATGATTTCGCCTCCTGCATATCCGCGCGGAGCTGTTGTTGACGCGCAAGAAAATCGGTCGGCTGTTGAGGCTGTTGTTGAAAGTTTTGCGGCTGATTGGGCTGTTGGAAGAACGGCTGTTGCTGATTGTTCGTCGGCTGTTGCTGATAATTTTGCGGTTGCGGTTGGGGCTGGTTCGGATTCTGCGGCTGATAATTTTGTGGTTGAGGCTGGGGCTGATTCGGATTCTGAGGCTGATAATTTTGCGGTTGAGGCTGGGGCTGATTCGGATTCTGCGGCTGATAGTTTTGTGGTTGTGGCTGGGGCTGATTGGGATTCTGCGGCTGATAATTTTGTGGTTGTGGCTGGGGCTGGTTCGGAGTTTGCGGCTGATAATTTTGTTGCGGCGCCTGCTGATTCGGAGTTTGCGGCTGATAGTTTTGCGTCGGCGCCTGCTGATTCGGAGTTTGCGACTGATAATTTTGCGGCGCCTGCTGATTCGGATTTTGGGGCTGATAGTTTTGCGGCGTCGGCTGTCCCTGCTGATTCATCGGAGGCTGATAGTTGGGCTGCGGCTGGTTCGGATTTTGGGGCTGATAGTTTTGTGGTTGGGGCTGACCCTGCTGATTCATCGGCTGCTGATAATTTTGTTGGGGCTGATTGGGATTTTGGGGCTGATAATTTTGCGGCTGGGGCTGATAGTTTTGTTGCGGCGCCTGCTGATTGTTTTGCGGCTGATAGTTTTGTGTCGGCGCCTGCTGATTGTTCGTCGGCTGTTGAAAGTTTTGCGGTTGGGGCTGATTAAAATTCTGCGGTTGCGGCTGGGGCTGATTAAAATTCTGCAGTTGCGGCTGGGGCTGATTGAAATTCTGCGGCTGCCCCTGATTGTTCGTCGGCTGTTGAAAGTTTTGCGGTTGGGGCTGATTGAAATTTTGCGGCGTCTGCTGATTCGTCGGCTGTTGAAAGTTTTGCGGTTGGGGCTGATTAAAATTCTGCGGCGCCCCCTGATTATTCGTCGGCTGCTGATAATTTTGCGGTTGGGGCTGATTGAAATTCTGCGGCGCCCCCTGATTATTCGTCGGCTGCTGATAATTTTGCGGTTGGGGCTGATTGAAATT
>CALGGP010000121.1 GCA_937915885.1 uncultured Selenomonadales bacterium
GCCCACCCACCCATGAAGGCTGCCGCCTTCGACCGCTTTTTTAATAGACGGCGAGAATCAATCCGCCGACGGCGATCATTCCGATTGCGATCGCATGGATCAACGAAACTTTTTCGTCGAAGATCACAATCGCGAGGATCACCGCAAACACCACGCTCAATTTATCGATCGGCGCGACCTTCGACACTTCGCCGTGCTTGAGTGCCAAAAAATAGAACAGCCACGACAGCGCGCCCGCCAATCCGCTCAACGCGACGAAGAGAAGCGCCCGCTTGTCGTCAAACACGTCGGCGAGCCGAGAGACGTTGCCCTGCACCGCGACCACGCCCACCAAAAATATTGCCATGACGATCGCGCGGACGGCGGTTGCCGCATTGCTGTCGAGCCCGCTCAATCCGATTTTGCCGAAGATCGAAACCAGCGACGCGCTCACCGCCGACAACAGCGCGTAGATCAGCCAACTGTCCATGACGATTATTCTCTTGCGCGCCGACCTTCGGAGAGATTTTGAGCGATCTCGATAAACAATTTGCCGTCGAGATGATCGATCTCGTGTTGCAAGGCGCGGGCGAGAAGTCCTTCCGCCTCGACGAATTTTTTCTTGCCGTATCGATTTAAATATTCGACGCGAACTTTTTCCGCGCGCTCGACATCGCCGAACAGCCCCGGGAACGACAGGCAGCCTTCCTGATCGACCATCGATCCTTCGCGCTCGACGATCACGGGATTGATCAGATCGTATAATTTTTTCTTGTCGACGTTGATAACCGCCATGCGGAGCGGCACTCCAACCTGAGGCGCGGCGAGTCCGACGCCTTCCTTCGCGTACATTGTCTCCGCCATGTCGTCGAGCAGCCGACGAATTTTTTTGTCGACGTGCTCAACCGGTGCGCAAATTTGTTTCAAAACCGGATCGCCCATTTTTTTTATTTCCATCACAGGCATAAAAAGTTCAGTCCCTTCGACATTTCTGATTGACATATTCGCCGACGATTGAAAAATTCCTATGCGCAATATATAATTCGTCGCGACAGGAGGTTTTGAAATGATTAAGGTCAGCATCGTTGGCGCGACGGGATATGCCGGCGCCGAATTGTTTTCGATTTTGAATCGCCATCCGCAAATTTCGATCACGCACATCACGTCCGAAAGTCATACGGGCGAGCGCATCTCCGATCTTTATCCGCACCTCAGAAATATTTTCGACAATGAGCTCGAGAGTTTGAAGGACATCGAATCGATTGCGGACGACAGCGATTTTATATTTGTGGCGCTGCCGCACGGTCACGCGATGGACATTGGGCGGCGGCTCGAGGACATGCCGACGCGGATCATCGATCTTGGGGCGGATTATCGATTTGCCGATCCGAATGTTTACGAGCAATGGTATAAAGTGAAGCACACGCATCGAAACGCTCATCGGGTTTACGGCTTGGCGGAGTTGTATCGCGAGGATATCAAGGGCGCAAAAATAATTGCGAACGCGGGCTGTTACACGACGGCATCGATCTTGGCATTGGCGCCGTTGGCGAAACATCATCTGATCGATGTCAACTCGATCGTGGTGGACGCGAAGTCGGGAGTATCGGGCGCGGGTCGCAAGCCGAATCAAGGCAATCACTTCCCCGAGTTATACGACAGCATCAAAGCGTACGGAGTGGCGACGCATCGACACACGCCGGAGATCGAGCAGGCGTTGACGGAGCTTGGCGGCGAGCCGACGATCATAAATTTCACGCCGCACTTGGTGCCGATGTCGCGCGGAATATTATCGACGTGCTACGCGACGTTGAAGTCGGAGATCACGGCGGAGATGATTGATGCGGCGTTCCATAAGATGTACGGCGGAGAATTTTTCATACGGTTGTTGGGGCGCGGCGGATATCCGATGACGAAGGCGGTGCGCGGCTCGAATTTCTGTGATATCGGTTGGCACGTCGACGCGCGGACTCGGCGGGTGATAGTATTGTCGGCGATCGATAATTTAGTAAAGGGGGCGGCAGGTCAGGCGGTACAGAATTTGAATATCGCGGCGGGCTTCGAGGAGAAGACGGCGCTCGACGTGGTGCCGATGTACCCCTGAGAGGAGACTCCGATATGGCAATTCCATCGAAAGAAATACTCGGCAATATCGTCATAGATTTTTTGCAGGACGGTCGGCTTCACTCTTTTCGAGATATAAAATCTTATGTCAAAAGAGAGATCGGCAGCAGGGACTATGATCTCAAAAAGAAAAGTCGCGACAACACTCAACCGGCTTGGGTTGCACGAACAGTAAACGTCTTAAAAGATTTAAGGCGCGGCGGTCGAATTGAAATGTCGAAGAGCGGGAGTTATAAACTCACAGACGAAGGTAAAAATAATTCGTCCGACATCGCGCTGAGCGTTGAGGCTTCGCCGCTTTCGACCGCCGAGCGCATGAGCGCAAAGCTGCAGGATATCATGCAAATTTTGAGTGGTGACGAAAAGTCTGCCGACAAAGTTGAAAACGAGAGTCGCAACAGATTTACTCCCGAAACAGAAAAACGCCTCCGCATAATTTTACGGTCGATGAAGGACGACACGCCTTATTGTGTAAATGACTTTAGAGTCGTCTTGTCCGATGCCGGATTGAATTTAAACAGCAATCAATTGTCGGGGATAATCACCGTTTTGAAGCATTCAGAATTTGTTTCTTATCAAAAACCGAATCAGTATCGAATCACGGAGGCTGGCAAAAATTTTTTAATCGGCAGTCCGCCCCTTCAAAAGGCGCCGATCCAAAATCCGTCATCTGTTGTTGCCGACGAGGATAAAATTAAATCTGTTTCCAATCATGATGAACGGCTCGAACGTGTAATGTTGGCGTTCATGGAAGAAGATAGACTCTACACACGGCAGAATTTTAAAGATTATATTCGTTTGAGAACCGATCTTTCCGATGCCGACCTCAATAAAAAGGTTGGTAAAGGCGACAGCGCCTGGGAAAATGCAGTTGACTGGGCAGTGTATCATTTGTTTGATAAAGGCTATATTGAGCGTCCGCAACGAGCGCGCTATCGAATCACGGAGGCGGGCAAAAAATTTTTGTCGGATCAGAGACTCGTCTCGAATCTTTTCGATTAAAACACTAAAAAGGGCGCCGACCGTTGAGTTCGACGCCTGATTTTTTTTGACGGGATAAATTATGTCGGCGGCATGACTTCATTGATGCAGGCAAGGGCGTTGAGCGTCCTCGGGAAGCCGATGAACGGATTGATCGCCGTCAACACCGCAATCACTTCCGCCCGCGTATTGCCCACGCTCTTATTTCCCGCGATGTGCCCCTTCAATTGCGGTTCGCACCCGCCGAGCGACGCGATCGCCGCCATCGTCAACATTTCCCGCTGCTTGAGATCGAGCGTGCCGCGCGTATAAGTATCGCCGAAACAAAACTCCGCGAGATCATCATTGAAGTGCGCCGCGTCCGTCGGAGCCGTCCGACGCATCTCTCGAATGTGGTCGCCGAAAATCTCAATCTGCACTCCGAGCCCTTTATCGAATCGCGTCTCGTCATCGACCGTGCCTTGATTTTCGAGTGGCAACTTGATCCCGTGGGCTTTGAAAACTTTATTGATCGTCTCGAGCGCGTCGGTCGAGCGCGCGAATCCGATGTACGGCGTGATCTGATAAATCGCCTCGCGAATTTCGAGCGGTTTGACGCCAAGTTTAAGCGCCTTGTCGGTTTCGATCTCGAGATAATTTTGACTGCCGATCGTCGCAATCGATGCGATCCGAACCAGCTCACGGTTGGTATCGCTGATCGCCTTCGACTGCTTGACGGTGTCGTTGTAGACGTAGCGCTCGAGCACCGCCGACATTTCGGGATCGGTTTTTTCGATCGATTTGGCAGAAACGTCGGAGCCGACGGCAAAACACGAGGCGCCGATCATAAGGAGCCCGAGCGACAACATTTTTTTCCAACGCATAAAATTTTCCTCCAATCAATTGATGTCGAGCATAGCCGACGAAAAATTATTCCAATCGGCGAGGCTCCGCGCGGAGTCGGTGACGGCGCGCATGCCGCCGCGATTGTGGTCGAGGCGCTCATTGACGGCGTCAACGGTCGAAAGAATATCGTCGTCAAATCAGTTAATGTCGAGCATCGCCGACGAAAAATCATTCCAATCGTCGAAGCTCCGCGCGGAGTCGGTGACGGCGCGCATGCCGCCGCGATTGTGATCGAGGCGCTCATTGATGGCGTCGATAGCCGTCAAAAGGTCGTCGACGGTGAGGCGATTATTTTTGGAGATAGCCGTCAGGGTGAGCGCGAACTCGAGCGCCTTGAAACCGACGACGAACATGCGGCAGGCAAGTTGGCGGTCGCCGTCGCGCGAGAACGGATAACAGCGCATAAAAAATTCGTTGACGAGATAATTTTCGAGAAGGACGGCGGGCAACGTCGAGCGAACCTCCGCGCGGAGCGACAGATAAATATTTTTGATGCGGTCTTTTTTTTCGACGGACATATCGGCGTCGTACATTCGATCGAAAATATCAATCATGATGTCGGCGTGACGCTCAACGTCGAAAGAATTTTTTTGGTCGACGGATTGATCGAAGATGAGCCGACATAAATTTTCGAGCCGACAATCAATCGGCGCCGATCGATCCTGAAGAATGTCAATCGCTCGACGCTGGAGATCGATCGCGGCGTCGACGTCGTCAATCCGATCACGCCAATCAAAAGTAAAACGCGGACGGTCGAGCTCGACGGTCTCAAAGGCGATCGGATCGTCGGACAACAAAATCGAGCGGGCGGCAACGGGGCATGTCAGAGTAAGCGACTGCTCGATAAAATTCTCGTCGATTTGATAAGTAACGCGCGGGTAATCGTGACAGACGGTCGAAAGAAAATCGGCGCCGAAATTTTTTTGTATCGAACATAAGAGATCGTCGCGGAGGAAAGGGCAATCGCCGTTGGGGGCGAGCTCGACGATAAAAATATTCTCGTCGTCGACAAATTTTATCCGATCGAGGACGCGCGGATCGCTAAGCGCCGACAATTTTTTATAAGTATCGCGGTCGATGACGACGCGCCAATTTCGACAGCAACGACTTAAACATTTAGTGCCGTCGCATTGAAAATTTTTGACGTAAGTTGGGCGCAAACATTTCATGACCGTTCCTCCTTTGCGATTTTGGGGCGCCGACGGCACGGCGGGAACTGCGTCCTCGGTTGGGCACCGCCGACGCAGGAAGGAAGAGGCGGCTGTAGAAGCAGGCGGGCGCCGACGGCACGGCGGGAACTGCGTCCTCGGTTGGGCACCGCCGACGCAGGAAGGAAGAGGCGGCTGTAGAAGCAGGCGGGCGCCGACGGCACGGCGGGAACTGCGTCCTCGGTTGGGCACCGCCGACGCAGG
>CALGGP010000122.1 GCA_937915885.1 uncultured Selenomonadales bacterium
GTCGGCTCGACGTCGAGCGGCTTATCGAGCTTCTGGCGGAACAGCCAATCCCGCAACGCGCTCAAGTTGTACGCGAACGACCACGTGTACATGTGATTGCCGCCCGCGAATACGCTGTAATTTATATCGGCTCCCTTCGCCTCGAGCGCCTTCAATTCCTTGTTGAGCTCGACGAGGGGAGCTTTGCTGTCCAAAAATTTTTCTCCGACCGCAACTTTCGCTCCGAGCGCCTTCCAATTTTCGACCGCCGCGTTCATGCCCGGGAACGCCTTCGTGTCTCCTTCGCACACGACGATCCACAATTTTTTATTCTTGAGCGCCGACATCTCCTCGACGTTCCATTGCCCCGCCACCAACAGTTGAGCCGCAAACAATTCCGGATATCGATCGCTGATTGCAATGTTCGCCATGCACCCTTGCGATTGCCCCGTGCCGTAAATCCGTTCGGGATCGACGCGGAAGCGTTGAGCCGCATCGAAGATCAGATTGCTCACCAATTCCAGCCCCGGCGTCCATTGATGCTCGTCCGTCGTCATCATTCCGAGTTTGTCAACGAGATCGGCGGTGTACTGCGGCGCCAGCACGATGCACTCATGTTTTCTTTGCTCCGACGGCGAAGTCCAAACCGTGGCGCCGTTGCCCTGAAACAGCGGCGTTTTTACGTCGTTGATGTTGGCGCTCGCGTCAGGGATGAACACCACCATCGGATAAGTGCGCTCCGAAGAATAATTGCGCGGCAGATAAATGTTGTAAGGCATCGTCACGCCGTCGGGCGAAGTGTATTCGAGTTGTTGAAAGCGCTCGAGCGTCGGACAACTCACCGTCGAGCTCTCGACCGAAGTCATTGCCGGAAAATACGTCGTGCCGTCGGCGGCAACCACCGTCCCGACCTGCTGAACGCTAAATTTTAAATCCGGCGCCTTTCGATCCGATCGCATTGGTGCGTCGCCTCCGCGCGGAGAATTTTTACGCGGCTTGAGCTCGCCGTCGAAGGCAGTATTTTCGTGACGGAGTTTCAAAATGACGTAGGCGCCGACGACGGATTTTTTGACGGGCTCGGGCTTTTCGTTGACAAACACCGCGTCGATGATCCGACCGTCAATCGAAAAATCGTCGGGCGAAACGCTCTTGGGATTGATCGCCTTCGGATATTGGACGATCGCCGTCGACACCTTCTCGCCGTCGCCGTAAACGTCGGCAATGCCCGTCACTCGGACGATCCCGCCGTCGAAAATCCCCTTATCGATCACCGTCGGCGCGATCGCCGCCTCGGCAGTTACACTCATCAGCAGCCCCATCGTCAACGCCATAAAAATTTTTTTCCAACTCATGAATAGTCCTCCTAAACTAAAATTTTATATGGGGCGCCGCTCAACGCTCCCACCCGTCGAGCGCGGCGCCCAACGGAGGCTGAG
>CALGGP010000123.1 GCA_937915885.1 uncultured Selenomonadales bacterium
TGGGCGGGAAAAAAATCGTTACCCCGTCGGATTTTCGGGCGGAAAAATTATTTCGCTTTCTCGACAATCCGAACCAGCCGCCAGTGCTTATCTTTCGACAGCGGACGCGTCTCCATCAAAAACACTTTGTCCCCCACATGCGCCTCGTTATTCTCGTCGTGCGCCTTGAATTTCACCGTGCGCTTGACCGACTTCTTATAGAGTTTGTGCTGCTCGAGTTCCTCCATCTTGACGACGATCGTCTTATCCATCTTGTCGCTGACGACCACGCCCGTCCGAGTTTTACGCTGATTGCGCTCTTCGCTCACTGTTACACCTCCTTCGACGCAAGCTCCTCCGCACGCTGGATCGTCTTGATCCGCGCGATATCCTTCTTCACTTCGCGAATCCGCATCGGATTTTCGAGCTGCCCCGTCGCATGTTGGAACCGCAGATTGAACAGTTCCTCCTTCAGCGACTTCAGCTGTTCGTTGCGCTCGGCGGCTGTCATATCGCGAATCTCATCAGCTTTCATGAGCGTCACCGCCTTCTTTTGCCGCTTCAGCCTCGGCTTCCTTCTCGTGCTCGTGATCCATCTTGATATCGTGCTTCATCTCTTTGAGACTTTCCTCGACGACCGGAATGTACACGTCGCCTTGTCCCTCGTTTTCGATGAACTTCGTCTTGATCGGGAGCTTATGTCCCGCGAGACGCATCGCCTCTTGAGCGACTTCACGAGTGACGCCCGCCATCTCGAACAGCACGCGACCCGGCTTGACGACCGCTACCCAGTACTCGGGCGAGCCCTTACCGGAGCCCATGCGCGTCTCTGCAGGCTTGGCAGTGACCGGCTTATCGGGGAAAATTTTGATCCAGACCTGACCGCCGCGGCGAATGTAACGCGTCATCGCGATACGAGCCGCCTCAATCTGACGATTGGTGATCCAAGCCGGCTCCAGCGCGACGAGACCGTACTGACCGTGCGCGATCGTATTGCCGCGATGTGCTTTACCTTTCATCCGTCCGCGAAATTGTTTGCGGTACTTGACTCTCTTCGGCAGAAGCATTATTCGTCACTCCCTTCGGGCAGGACGTTCTCGGGCTTCGTCTTTTTCTCGGGCAGAATTTCGCCCTTGAAAATCCAAACCTTGACGCCGATTCGTCCGTAGGTCGTATTCGCCTCCGCAAACCCGTAATCGATATCCGCGCGGAGCGTATGAAGAGGAATGCTGCCTTCGCGATACGACTCGCGACGGGCGATCTCCGCTCCTCCGAGGCGTCCGCCGACCGCAATTTTGATGCCCTTCGCTCCGAGCCGCATCGTCCGACCGACCGCCTGTTTCATTGCGCGACGGAAGGCGATACGCTTTTCGAGCTGATCGGCAATGTTGCGAGCGACCAGCGACGCGTCGAGATCGGGCTGTTTGATCTCCATGATGTTGATCTCGAGCCGCTTATCGGTAAGTTTTTTGAGACTGTCTTTAATCTGTTCGATGCCCGAGCCGCCGCGTCCGATAACCATACCGGGCTTGGCGGTGTGAATCGTGAGCTTGAGACGATTTTTGGAGCGTTCGGTTTCGATGCGCGACACGCCCGCCGACGCCAACTGCTTTTTGAGTTCCTTACGAATTTTGATATCTTCGTGGAGATTGTTGGCGAAATCCTTACGATCCGCAAACCATTTCGCGTCCCAACCTTTGACGATGCCGAGACGAATGCCATGCGGATTAACCTTTTGACCCAAAATTTTTCCCTCCTTCTTCCGAGATTATTCGGCGTCCTTCTCCTTGACGACGACGGTGATGTGCGACGTGCGCTTGAGAATGCTGAACGCCTGACCGCGAGAGCGGGGCTGAATGCGTTTGAGCGTCGGACCCTGATCGACGAAACACGACGCGACGTAGAGATTTGCGCCGTCCATGTCGAAATTATTTTCGGCGTTGGCGACGGCGGATTTGAGAACCTTCTCGATGATTCCGGCGCCGCGTTTCGGAGTGAATTTGAGGATTGCAAGCGCGTCGGCGATGTCCTTGCCGCGAATGAGGTCCATCACGATGCGAACCTTGCGCGGAGCGATGCGGACGAATTTTGCGATCGCCTTAGCGGTTTTTTCTTCTGCCACGGAGTTACCTCCTTTCGACTGATGTTTGATGGGGGATTATTTGAGATTGGTTTTGCGTTCCTCGCCTGCGTGCCCTTTGAAGGTACGGGTCGGCGCGAACTCGCCGAGTTTATGACCGACCATATCTTCGGTGACGTAGACGGGGACGTGTTTGCGTCCGTCGTGGACGCCGATGGTATGACCGATGAACGACGGCAGGATCGTCGACGCGCGCGACCAAGTGCGGACGACTTTCTTATCGTTGGCGGCGTTGAGCGCGTCGATCTTCGCCAACAATTTTTCCTGCACGAACGGACCTTTCTTTACCGATCTGGACAATGATTCAACCTCCTTTCAATATTTTTCGGGCTCAATCTTTTTTGCCCACCCACCCGCCCTTTTGTCCTAACAGACAGTTTTAGAGAACGCCGACTGCGCGGGCGAATCTTGAGGGAACAGTGGGCGCCGTCAACGGATTTTTTTGTGGGCGCCGCCAGGCGCTCCCGCCCCCCGAGTGCGGCGCCCAACTTAGTCCGTGGTTCCCACCCTGCGTCGTCGGCGCCCGTACCTTA
>CALGGP010000124.1 GCA_937915885.1 uncultured Selenomonadales bacterium
AGGGCGGGTGGGCGGGATAAAAAAATTTATCGGCTTCTCAAAAACGTTCGGAACTGTTGAGGATCGGCATTGACGACGAGCTCCGACGGAAAATCATTTTCCTCGAGCACCGCGATCGAACTTCGATGATTGCCGACGTCCGTATCGACGTGCGCATCGGAGCCCATAATGACATGCGTGCGATATTTTTTGCAGGCGGCGAGCATGAGTTTCGCCTTATCACGCGAGCCCGCGCGTCCGCCCGTCGATTCATACGAGTGATTGTTGATCTCGAGCAGGACGTTGTGCTCGGCGGCGGCTTGAGCGACGCGATCGAAGTCGACGGGATAACTCGGATTGTCGGGGTGCCCGATGATCACGACGCACGGATTTTTGATTGCGCCGATCATTGCGGCGGTGTTCTGCTCGAGAGTGCCGGGCTTGATGCAAGGATTGTGGAGCGAGGCGACCGCAAAGTCGAGCGTCTCGAGAATATGTCCCGGCAGATCGGTCGAGCCGTTGTAGTCGAGAATGTTGAGCTCGACGCCGAGCACCAGCTCGATCCCGTACGCGTCTCGACGGACGGTCTTCAAATTCAGGAAATGGAAACTGTGACAGGAGCCGGGCATGGCGGGCGCGTGGTCGGCGATGCCGAAGAGCTTCAGATTTTTATTTTTGGCGGCGGCGATCATCTCGTTCATCGTATTATAAGCGTGACCGCTGGCAATCGTATGCGTGTGGACGTCGAGCACATCAATCAAAAAAATTCCTCCTTCGACAGTTTTCATCGATTATATCATTCAAAAATCGCGCGATCAAATTATTTGTGATAGAATGACGGCGGAGGTGGTGTCGATGCCGACGCTCGATTGGGTAGGAAAATCCGCCGTCGTCAATCATCATTACGATGTGCCGTTTCATTTTTTGGATCGGAGCTACGGCTCGTCGGACGAGAACATGATCATTCACGGCGACAATCTGATTGCGTTGAAGAGTTTGTTGCCGCGTTTCGAGGGGAAGATCAAATGCATTTACATTGATCCGCCGTATAATACGGGCAACGAAGGTTGGGTGTACAACGACGCCGTCAACGATCCGTCGATCCGAAAATGGTTGGGCGAGGTGGTCGGACGCGAGGGCGAAGATTTTACTCGGCATGATAAGTGGCTGTGCATGATGTATCCGCGGATGCGGCTGATGCAGAGGCTGTTGTCGGAGGACGGGGCGATTTTTATATCGATCGATGACAACGAGCAGGCGAATCTGAAGTTGATCTGCGATGAGATTTTCGGCGCTCAAAATTTTATCGCTAACATCTCGTGGTTTAAAAAATCTTCGCCGTCGAACGATGCGACTTACTTCAGCAATGACGTTGAATATATAACGGTGTATGCGAAGGAAAAAAATATTTGGCGCCCGAACAGATTGCCGTTAACCGATAAACAGCTCCAGAATTACAAAAATCCCGACGGCGATCCGCGCGGACCGTGGAACTCTGCGACTTATACCTGCAATAAAACTAAGGAACAGCGCCCCAATCTTTTTTATCCAATAATTAATCCGAACACCGGCGCAATAATTTTTCCGAAAGAGACGGCTGTCTGGGCTTATTCGCCGGAGCAGCACGCCGACCACATAAAAAAAAATTTAATATGGTGGGGGACGGACGGCCACGCAAAGATGCCGCGGTATAAAAAATTTTTATCGGGACATCAAGGAGTAGTTAATCGGACTTTGTGGCATTATGACGATGTGAATCATACACAAGGGGCGGCGACTGAACTTAAGCGGCTGGATATAAAATTCGACACGCCGAAGCCGGTGCGGCTGATCGATAAAATTTTGAGGCTGTCGACGGACAAAGATTCTTTAGTGTTGGACGCGTTTGCGGGTTCGGGCACCACCGCCCACGCCGTGATCAATCTCAACGCCGCCGACGGAGGCTCCCGCCGTTTCATTCTCATCGAGTCTCAACCGTACGCCGAGACGATCACCGCCGAGCGCGTCCGCCGCGTCAAGCCCGATTGCCCGTTCAGCTTTTACGAGATCGGCGCGCCTCTTTTCATCGACGACATACTCAACCCCGACGTCCCGCTCGATCAAGTCCGCGCCTACATCTACTTCAGTGAAACGCGTCAACCGCTCCCGACCGTCGGGCGAAAATATTTATTGGGCATTCACGACGGCGTCTCGTACTATTATCTCGACGACCGCCCGCTCGACACAGATTTTTTGTTCTCGACGTTGAACGACGGCGGCGACGAACGGATCATCTACGCGCCGAATTGCATTCTCGGCAGAAATTTTTTGTCGAAGTACCGCGCGGAGTT
>CALGGP010000125.1 GCA_937915885.1 uncultured Selenomonadales bacterium
GTCCTTAATTTTTTCGAGCGTCATAATTTCAAATTCTTCACCGTCTCTTCCGATGTTTCTGACATATCCGCAATTTGTTTTCGGTGATTTATATTTGAGCAAAGTTTCGCAGGCTTTTTTGAAATTTAAGGGTCTGTGATTGCTTGCAGGATTATAAATGCAAATTACAAAATCTCCCTCGCAGGCAGCCTTCAATCTTTTGTCAATTATTTCCCAATCCGTCATCAAATCGCTCAAACTTATGACAACATAATCATTCATTAACGGTGCGCCTAAAATAGAAGCCGCTGAATTTGCAGCAGTAACTCCAGGGATAATTTTTATTTCTTGATTTGAATCTTTTGCAACTTCAAGCATTAAACCGGCCATTCCATATACGCCCGAATCACCGCTAGAAATTAAAGCAACAGTTTTATTATGTTCCTTCGCAAATTTTAATGCCTGTTCACACCTTTCAAGCTCCTGTCTCATTCCGTTTGTAATGAAAACTTTATCAGGAAAATAATCTTTAACGAGGTCAACATATTTTTTATAGCCGACAATAACATCGCAGCTCTTCAAAATTTCAAAGGCTTCGGAGGTCATTCCGTCAATTTTCCCCGAGCCTGTTCCTACTACATAGATCATAACGAATTAAAAAACTCCTTCATTGCAGTTAATGCTTTTTCACGAAAAATTTTTGCACGTTCAACTTTATTTTTCACGCCTTTTAATTCAGGAAATAATCCGAGATTTATATTCATCGGTTGAAAATTTTCTTCGTCCGCCGTCGTGATGTAATGCGCCAACGCCCCGTGACACGTCTCGCTTGGAAATATTATCGGCTCCACTTCGCCGACCAGGCGCGCCCCGTTGATCCCCGCGATCAAGCCCGACGCCGCCGACTCCACATAGCCCTCGACGCCCGTAATTTGCCCCGCAAACATGATCGAAGGCTCCGCGCGGAGTTGGAACGTCGGCAATAAAACGCGCGGCGAATTGATGTAGGTGTTTCGATGCATCACGCCGTAGCGGACGATCTCTAAATGCTCCAGCCCCGGGATCATCGAAAACACGCGCCGCTGCTCGCCCCACGTCAAATGCGTTTGAAAGCCGACGATATTGTAAAGCGTCGCCTCCCGATTGTCTTGACGCAGTTGCACGACCGCAAACGGCGTTTCATTCGTCGACGGATCGATCAGCCCGACGGGTTTCATCGGTCCGAACCGCATAGTATTTTTCCCACGCGACGCAAGCACTTCGATCGGCAGACAGCCCTCGAAAAAAATCTCCTGCTCGAATTCATGCGTCGGAGCTTTTTCCGCGTGAATCAGCGCCTGCCGAAATTTATGATACGTGTCGTGATCCATCGGGCAATTGATGTAAGCATCATCGCCGCCCTTGTCATACCTCGACGCTCGAAACGCACGAGTGAAGTCAATCGACTCCGCCGTGACGATCGGCGCCGCCGCGTCGTAAAAATAAAACGAATCGCCGCCCGTCAATTTTTTGATCTCATCAGCCAACGCTCCGTCCGTCAACGGTCCGCTCGCTATAATCAGCGGTCGGCTCAACTCGTCGAGGCTCGTCACTTCCCGATGTTCGATCTCGACGTTCGGGTGCGCGATCAATCGCTCGGTTATATATTGACTGAACAGCGTCCGATCGACCGCCAACGCTCCGCCCGCAGGCAACTTCGTCGCGTCCGCCGCTTGCATGATTAACGAGTCGAGCCGCCTCATTTCTTCCTTCAGCACTCCGACCGCGTTGTCGAGCGACGCCCCGCGCAATGAATTACTGCAGACCAGCTCCGCGAACAGCGCCGTCTTATGTGCGGGCGTCGAGCGCACGGGACGCATCTCGATCAGTTTGACTTGCACGCCGCGATTCGCCGCCTGCCAAGCCGCCTCCGCTCCCGCCAGCCCCGCTCCAATTATCGTCAACTCACTCATGATTGCTCACCTTGATCGCTCCGCGCGGAATTTTTTTTGCGCCGCTCCTTGTACTGCCGCCGCACCTTCTCGAGTATTTTATTGATCGGATGATTTTCTCGCGTCGAGCATTTTTCGTTCGAGCAGTACAACATCGACGGACGATCCTTAAACGCGTGCACCAACATCGTCGAGCCGCACGCCGAACAAACTTTTTCTTGCGGCACGTCCCACGTCCAAAAATCACACGTCGGATATCGCCGACAACTGTAAAACGTCCGACGCCCCGTCAATATTTTCGCCGTCAAGTGATCCCCGCATTGCGGACAAAGCTCACTCAAAACCTCAACGTAAGGTTTCGTATTCTTGCACTCGGGATAGCCCGGGCACGCCAAAAATTTGCCGTACCGCCCGCGCTTTATGATCATTCGACGCCCGCACTTGTCGCAAATTTCGTCGCTCTCGACCACCGGCGGCTCCTTCGGCTTCGGATTGTCGCCGAGTGACTTCATCGCCTCGTCATACGCCCGACTCAACGGCTCGTATGTCGCGCGCAACACCTCAAGCCGCGTCGATTGCCCGTTGCCCACCGCTTTGATCCGCGCATTGAGCTCGACGAACGAGCGCGCGCTCAACAGCTCCCCAAAATATTTATCAAGCACCGTCAACGTCGCGCGCCCGAGTTCCGTCATCGCATACCCTTCGCTCGAACGCTCCAGATAATTGCCCTTGACGAGCATGTTGATCGACGGCGAATACGTGTCCGACCAATTGACGCCGCGCCGCTCCAGCTCGAGCATCAGCGTAAAATCCGTCGGGCGATCCGTCGGACGCGCCTCCGTCGACCACGGAATTTTTCCCTCCCAAATTGCCTCGTACACCTTCAATTGATGCGGCGTGAGCGATTCGCGCAGTTCCTCGGGCGCAAGTTGCGTCGTCGGCTCGAGCGGTTTCGACCGAAAATATTTGATCAGCCCCGAAAAATTTTTGTCGAATGTCAAGCCCTCGTAGAGCTGCTGAGCGATCAGCACGACACGCCCCGCCGAATAATTGAGATCGCGCGCCGCCCAAAGCTGCAACGTTTTTAGAGTGACGGGCGTCGGCTCGAGCGTCGGCGGCTCCGTCGGCTCGAATCGACTGATCAAGCGCAACAACAGCAATTGCATCGGATTGATCGACAGCCCGCGATACACCGCGCACCACAAATACGGATTGAGGCTGTAAGTGAGCAGGCGTCGGAGGAGGCGCCGCGTCCAATATTTTTCGACGGCGCGCGGATTGAGCGCCCGCGCATTGTCGATCGCTTGACGAATGTCTTCTTTCGTGAGCGAACGCAACTCCACCCGACATTTCGACAGCGGATTGATGCCGAACAGTTCACAGTACTGCGCGGCAAGCGCCTCGCCCTCGGCGCACGGCTCGGTCGCGATGTAAATTCGCAACGCGTTGACTGTGTCGCGACGCAATTGCTTCAACAGTTCCGCCTTGCCGCGCACGGTGATCAATTTCGGCTCAAAATTATTTTCGGGGTCGATGCCCGATTGCGTTTTCGGCAGATTGCGCAAGAATCCGTCGGTCGATGTCACAGTGAACGCTCTGCCCAGCAATCGTCGCAATGCCCGCGCCTTCGCCGCCGTGTCTGTCAATATCAAAGTTTTCAACGGTTGTTTGGTCATTCAAAATCACCCTCGGGAGTAGCAGCCGTGCTCATCAGTCATCACCAATCCTTTTAATTCGAGTGTCAACAATGCATTCAAAATTTCCGACGGCGTCAAAATTTTTTCGGAGGCGCCGTCCGCTTTCATCAACAGCCCGTCGAGATCGAGCGGTTGATCGTCGACGAGCGCATACACCAGCGCCTCGTCGCCCTCGAGTTGAGGCTCCGCGCGGCGTTTAATTTCTTTTCGATTGATTTTTTTCGACTCTCGAGCGATTGTCGGCGCCTCATCTCGTCGCTCAATTTCATTTGGATCGAACAGATTTAAAATATCGTCGGCATTTCGCGCCAACAGCGCTCCGCGTCGAATCAGCTCATTGCAGCCCCGACTTTTTTCCGCAAACACCGAGCCGGGCACCGCAAATAATTTTCGTCCGTACTCGAGTGCGTGTTGAGCGGTGTTGAGCGCGCCGCTCGTTTCGCCCGCCTCGACGACGACCACGCCTCTCGACAGCCCCGCGATGATCCGATTGCGCCGAGGAAATTGTCCGGGGAGCGGATGCATCTTCGGCGGATATTCTGAGATCACCGCGCCATTTTCGATTATCTGATCGAACATTCGACTGTTTCTGATCGAATACAAAAATTCGATCCCGCAACCGAGCACCGCCACGGTCCGTCCGCCCTCGAGCGCGCCGCGATGTGCAAACGTATCAATGCCGTGGGCGCCGCCGCTGACGATCGTGATGCCCTCGCGCGCCAATTCCTTTGCGATTCTCAACGCCGCTCTCTCGCCGTAAGGAGTGATCTCGCGCGTGCCGACGATTGAAATTCTCGGCGCCGACGGTTGGAGCGTGCCCTTGTAATAAAAGATCAACGGCGCGTCATCGATCGCCTTCAACTCGTCGGGATAATCGTCGTCGTCGCGCCCGCACACTCCGATCCCCTTCGCCTCGCAACGCGTCATGATTTCCTCCGCCATATGCGGGAATTTTTGACGCAGGCTCACCAACGAGCGCACAATTTTTTCGGACAATCCGACCTCGAGCAAATCATCTTCGGACGCCGACCACGCCTCCCGCGCCGATCCGAAATGTTTGATCAACATCATCGCGCGCTTGGAGCCGATTTGATCGACCGATGTCAGCGCCGCCGCAAAATATTTTTCCATCGCCACCGCCCTTACGATTAGCCGCTTATTTATATTAGAAACGCGCGCGCTTGTCAACAGCAAATCACTCGACAAAAATATCGTCGTAGAAGGAATAAAACGCCGCCGCCAAAATCATCAGCCACAAAAAAATATCGCCCATCGTCGCACCCCCAAAAATTTTTTTAGATTGTAGCACAAAGGCGCGGGCTGTGCTATAATCGGCAAGAAATTTTCGTTCGGGAGTGTTGACGAATGACGAAGGTACGCATTCACAATATGATGTTTTACGGCTTCCACGGCTACTACGAGTACGAGCGCGAGCAGGGGCAGAAATTTTTCTTCGACGTGGAGCTGACGACGCACGACGACAAGGCGATCGATACGGACAACATCAACGACGGGGTTGACACGGCGCGAGTGTATGACATCGTCAAAGAGGCGGCGGAAAATCATCGCTTCCAACTGTTGGCGGCATTGGGCGGTCACATCGCGGACAAACTGCTCGAGAGGATGTCGCACGTTGACGAGGTGACGGTGAAAATTCGTAAGCCGTCGGTGCCGATCTCGGGTCCGATCGACTACGTTGAAGTTGAGGTCAATCGTCAAAGGTAATTGGTTTTCGACGAACAGCAATGAGGGAGGCGGAGGAGCCTCCCTTTTTAGTAAGGGTGATGCGGCTTGAGCTATGAGACAAAAGATTTAGGCGTGAGCGGCGAGGGATTTGCGGAAAAATATTTGGAGTGCGCGGGCTATAAAATTTTGGCGCGGAATTATCGGATCAGATCGGCGGAGATAGATCTGATAGCGGAGCGCGACGGAGTGATAGCGTTCATCGAAGTGAAGGCGCGTCGGACGAAAAAATACGGGCGACCGTCGGAGGCGGTGACTGTTCGCAAGCAGAGGAAAATAATTTCGGCGGCGTCGGTATTCATGCAGGGGGAGGAATATGCGGGGCGGGCGTGTCGGTTTGATGTGATCGAAGTGTATGCGGTCGGCGACGAATGGGCGCTCAATCATATCGAGAATGCCTTTGAAGTCAACGGTTAATTCTTTCGGGGCAACGGAAAAAATATTTTTCTCCCGCCCACCAG
>CALGGP010000126.1 GCA_937915885.1 uncultured Selenomonadales bacterium
AGACGTGTGCTCTTCCGATCTTGGGCGGGAATTATTTTTAGGAGTGATCGCATTGACTGCAAGAATTTTGGAAGGCAAAGAATTTTCCGCGCGGATCAAAGACGAAGCTCGAGCCGCCGTCGAAAAACTTAAAGCCGACGGAGTAACCCCGGGCTTGACGGTGATCATCGTCGGCGACAATCCCGCCTCTCAAGTCTACGTCCGCAATAAACATAAAACCTGCGAAGAGCTCGGGATCAAATCCGAAGTGGTTGCGTTGCCCGAAGACGCGACCAAAGATCAATTGCTCGACACGATCGATCGCCTCAATGTCGATCCGACCGTCAACGGAATCCTCGTCCAGCTCCCGTTGCCCGCCGCGATCAAATCTCACGAGCAAGAAATTCTCGAGCGGATCGATCCGTTGAAAGATGTCGACGGCTTTCACCCCTTCAACGTCGGCAAACTCGTCACCGGTGCTCCGACACTCGTCCCTTGCACTCCCGCCGGTTGCATCAAAATGTTGGATCTCGCGGAGATTCCGATCGACGGCAAGCGCGCGGTGATCATCGGGCGTTCAAACATCGTCGGCAAACCGATGCTACATTTATTGATGGCGCGGCACGCGACGGTGACGGTCTGTCATTCGCACACAAAACCGTTAGGCGATGTGACGCGCGAGGCTGATATACTTGTCGCGGCAATGGGACGCCCGCAATTCGTGACGGCGGACATGGTCAAAGCGGGTGCGGTGGTGATCGATGTCGGGATCAATCGGATTGCGCCAAAAAAATTGGTCGGCGACGTGGATTTTGAAGGCGTCAAGGAAGTCGCGAGCGCGATCACTCCGGTGCCGGGCGGCGTGGGATTGTTGACGGTGTCGATGTTGATGCAAAACGTAGTGACAGCGACGAGACTGCAATTGGGAATTAGGAATTAGGAATGAGGAATTTGAGGACGGGCGCCGTACTCGTGGGTGGGAGCGTCGGCGGCGCCCCTCCATCCGTCACTCCGAAGGTTAATAGGTGGAACCTGTTACGAGCGGGGTGAGCGGGCGAAAGTAACCGGGGGAGACGGGATATGATCAAAGCGATAAAAAAATTATTGAAGCCCGACAAAACGGTCGACAAACTCAAAAAGGAGCATAAGGACGCGCAACGTCGGATTGAAAATTTGACGGCGGAGCTCGACGCGAAAGTCAAGATGATCGAGGAGCTCAACGCTCGAATGACGGCGCTCAACGATCAATTGGAGCTGGAGATCGCCGAAAAGGAGAAGGCATTCAAACGTCTGCGGACGATCGTCGACGAGCTGAGCGTCAAGATTTACAACATCAACGAGGAGCATACGCTGACGCTCTCGAAGAAAGACAAAATGATTTCGCAGTTGCGCACGAACGTCGACGAGCTCAACGGGCAATTGGAGCGGCTGAAGAAAATGAATCCGTCGTTTACGGATTGAGGGCGCGCCATGAAAATATTTTTGATCATAACGGCGACGGTGCTCGCCGCGATAATCGGGCTGACGCTGGTATGCGTCGGCTTTCTTTTTAATGAGGGCGCGAAGCGACGGATGCGGCGGACAATCATTTGGCTCGACGCGTTGATCCTCGGGACGCTGATTGTCGGCTCGATGTTCCGCGCGGAGTTGCCGTCTGGCGCCGTTGAGATATTCGGCGACATAGCGGCGGTCGTATTCATGTCTCAACTGATTTGCATCGTGACGGTTTTGATTGCGCTGATCGTCCGAACGATCTACCGTCGAATGAATAAACCGATCCCGTTCAATCGGGAGCGGCGTGCGATGTTGGCGTACGGATTTTTTTATCCGATCGTGTCGACGGCGGCGTCGCTCTACGGCAATCAGATCGAGCGCAACTCGACGGTGGATAATTTCTTCGACATACCGATTGAAAATCTGCCGACGGAGCTCGACTGTTTTGTGATCGCTCAGATCAGCGACGTGCACCTAGGCGCATATTTTTCGTTGGATCGATTGGAGCAATTGTTGAGTCGAATAGCGGAAGCGAAGCCCGATCTGTTGGCGATCACGGGCGATATTTTTGACAACGTGCCGATGAATGAGGCGGCGATCAAACTGGTCGACAGCTATTGTGATCGATTCCGGCATGGGATTTGGTACTGCCACGGCAACCACGAGCACCATCGAGGGATCAAAGCGATCGAAGAGGGACTCAAGTCGACGAAAATTCATTGGCTCGTCAATCGCGCCGAAAATGTAGATAAAACTTTATATATGGTGGGCGTGGATTATCCGATGTCGTCAATGATGATGCCGGTCGCCGAGCGCGAGGATCGTGCGGCGATGGAAAAAAATTTTCAACGTCAAAAGCATGAATATCTCGACGCGGCGATGAAAGACGTTCCGCGCGGAGCGGTATGCGTATTGTTGGCGCATCATCCCGAGTTCATCGACGACGCGATCGAATATAACATTCCGCTGACGTTGACGGGTCACACGCACGGCTCGCAGATCGGAATCTTCGGGCTGCCGTTGTTCCCGATATTCAAGTACACGCGGGGCATGGTCAAGCATGGAAATTATTTCGGCTACGTCCACGTCGGCAACGGGAGTTGGTTTCCGTTTCGATTGGGTTGCCCGCCGGAGATCGCCTATTTCACTCTCAATAAAATGTAAGTTTCATCGACACTTTGTAAGCAAAAGAAACGTTGACAAAACGTACAAAACGCATTACATTGCTTAGAGAGGAGATGATGAACAATGTCGATAGGAAAATTTGCCGATCGATTGAGACGGACGAGGATAGCTGCAAAAATGTCGCGTCAGCAGATGGCAGACGAACTGCAGATGACGTTTGTGAGCTACGGCGACTTTGAGTGTGCCAGGCAACCCCCGACGGTCGAAAATCTGATCAAGATATCTGACATGCTCGGGACGACGCCGAACGATCTGCTGGGATATAAGACGATGTTGTTCACGGAAGCGGAGGAATATTGGAGCTCGGCGGGCTATGCGGTGGAGATCGGCGACGGCGGCATCATCAATCTGGTGCGTGAGGTCGAGCAGGAAAAATTTTTTAAGGCGAACGACAGTGATGTGCTCGATTACAAACCGGCGACGCAGGAAAAAATATCGTTTGCGAGTCGAGAGGTGTTCGTGCGGTACACGCAAAATGCGATGCGTCAGTTCGACCAACACATTCGGGACGAGCGCAGGGCGTTCCTCGACAAGTTGATCAAGCGCGATTGAGCGGAGGTGATTGCGACGATCGAAGAGTACTGTCGGCTGAAAGACGAGATCGAAGAAATTTATTGGCGGCTCAAGCGTGAGGGCACGGCGAAGTACATGCTCAAGGCGATCGAGAAGAATTTGAAGGCGCTCGAGAATGAGCCGCGCGGATATGAATACGCATTTTTTCTGCTCGAGCACGCGACGTTTGATCGGGACTTGAAAGATTATGCACGGGTGAAGGAGTACGGGGCGGCGGCGATCGAGCTGCTGTTGACTCTGCCGACGTCCGATGAAGTTGATCAACGGTTGAACGACGCGGCTGATATCGTCGTCGACGCGTGCAATGAGCTCGATGATTGGAACGGCGTGGATCGGTTGAAGATCACTCGGCTCAATTACGAGCTGTTTCCGGAATTTCGTATCGATAATTTAGTATTGATTGAGGCGGCGGTCGAATATGCGGACGCCCTTCTTGCCGCCGATCAACTGTCGGAGCATGAGGAACTGCAGAATTTTATCGTCAACAACTGCCTGAAGCTGACGCGTTGCCATGACGGAGTTATGTTTGCGCGAAAGCTCAAGCGGGTGCTGATTGCTTGCGGGTCGAAGAAACGCGCGAATAAGATGTTCGAGCGTATATTGCTCTATCGGATCGAGAACTGCAGCGACAACATACACAACGATTGTTGGGAGCCCGAGCGGCAGCGCGATTGGAATTTGTCCCGGGCGGACGAGGTGATCGAACTGCTCAAGGAGCTTGGGCGCGAAGATGATCTCAAGTGGTGGACGGCGTATCGCGAATTGATTGCGCGCCGTCGGAACGATCGGGGGCGGGTGCGTTGAGTGATGTGATCGAGAGATATAGGTGGGCTCAAAAACAAGCTGTTGCCGATTTCGACGAGCTCGGAGTGTTCGGCTATGCGGGCGAAATGTATTCGGTGATCAAAAAATTGCTCGCGGAGATCGAAAATGAGCCGCGCGGGTTCGAGTATGCATTTCTTTCAATCGAGTACGCGCAACTCGACATCGAAGGACGGATTTATGACAGCGCCAAAAAATATGCGTTGGCGGCGTATGATGCTCTGTCGAATGCGGAAGCGTCGGAGGAAACGAAGAAGTTGCTGTTCCATGCGGTGAAGATCATAGTCATGTCCTGCAATGAGCTCGACGATTGGAGCGGCGCCGATCGATTAAAGATCACGCGGCTCGATTATGAGCTGTCGAAAAAATATCCGAGCCCCAATTCCACGTTCAGTAAATCGACGCCGGTGCTCGATTATGCGGACGCACTTCTCGATGCCGATCAACTGTCGGATCACGAAGACCTTCGACGGACGATCTTTGACAAGCTTGACGAGCTCGAGCGGTTGTCGAAAAACGATGATATCATGTCGGTCGCGTCGGCGCGCAAACTCAAACGGATATTGAGCGCCTTCGGTGCGCCGGAACTTGCGCAAAAAATTTATGAGCGCATTCTGCTCGAAAAGGTTGAAAGACTGCGTGACAACATCGAAAACGGCGAGGACTCGGACAATCAGGATTGGAATCTCCGGCAGTCGGACATGGCGATCGGATTGTTGAAGGAGCTCGGGCGCGATAAAGACGTTAAGTGTTGGGAGCGGCGTCGAGAGTTGATCGAGGAGCCGTGGAAACGTTTACCTTGAATTGTTTGCGGAGGGAATTGCAATGATCGAATTGAAAACGGTGCGGTCGATGTTGTACGGGTTGGCGGTGGCGGACGCGTTGGGCGTTCCGGTCGAATTTACGAGCCGCGCGAGACTTCGCAGAAATCCCGTCGAGGGCATGATGAGCGGAGGCGTGTGGGATCAACCGGCGGGCACGTGGTCGGACGACACGAGCATGGCGCTCGCCACGATGGAGAGCATCGGGCGGCTCAAAAAAATTGATCTCGAAGACATCATGAATAACTTCGCCGAGTGGTTTGAACACGACGAATTCACGGCGGGCAATCACACGTTCGATGTTGGCAACACGACGGCGACGGCGATTGAGCGTTTTCTCGACGGCACTCCGATCGGCGATTGCGGTTTGACGAGCGGGAACTCGAACGGCAACGGCTCGTTGATGCGGATTGTTCCGATGGCGATGTGGCTTCATCCGATCGACGATTCCAAAATGGGATTCATACACGACGTTTCGGCGCTGACGCATGCTCATCCGATCAGTCTGATTGCCTGCGGCACTTATTGTTCGATTGCCGCTCAACTGTTGGAAGGTAAGCCGATCGCTCGTGCGGTCGCCGACGGTTTGAGCCGCGCGGAAAAATATTACAGTCAAAAATTCCCCGACAAGATGAAAACGTATGCGCGGCTGTTCGATCCGCAATTCGGCGCGCTCGACGAGGACGCGATCAAGAGCAGCGGCTACGTCGTTGACAGTCTCGAGGCGGCGATCTGGTGTTTGCTCAACACGACGGATTATCGGTCGCTGGCGTTGAAGGCAGTCAATCTCGGCGGCGACACCGATACGGTTGCGGCGATCGCGGGCGGGCTCGGCGGCATCGTCTACGGCATCGACGACATTCCCGACGAGTGGCTCGATGTGCTCAAAAACAAGACTCTGCTCGAAAAAATCTCGGCGGAGTTTTTCAATGCGATTGAAAGGTGAGATGCGATAATGAGAATCTATGATTTCTCCAAATACGACTTCGACGACGAGTTGATCGGCGAAGATGATGCTGTCGTCGTGTACGGAGTGATGGGCAAATCTTTTCAAATGGTGGTCAGCAATTACGACGATAAGCGCGTTGTCTTCCGCCTTCCTGAAGGCAAGGTCTTCACGGTCGAGGGCTACACCGCCGAAGAAGTACGGCACATTGTGGAGGTCATGAAAGATTGCCACAAAGATTTGCTTGACAGCATAAAGACAGGGAATATTTCAAAGCAATTGGGAGGTGAGTCTGACGGTGATTGATGAGTTGAGACCGACCATTGAAATGAACGACGTGCTGATCGTCGGCGAGAGCGAAGTATGTCCCGAGCTTGCCGCCGTTTTCGACGAGGCACTCAATCGGGATTTCAACTTCCGACATATGTTTTCGCGTCGACCGATGCTTGGCATGGGACACATGTGGTCGGGGCACTTGGATTATTTCGCAGACAAGGTCGACGAGTGGTTGCGGTCTTCGCCGGTGTCGACTTGGGAGCCGAATTATTGTGCCTTCACGTCCGATGCCGCGTTCGATAAATTTAAAAATCTCGCGACCGAAGCAACGATCACATTGGTGTTGTCGCAAGCGGCGAGCGATTCGATCAAGCGCATCACGGACGGTCGCTCTCTGTCAAGAGGACTTCATTTTTTCCCGTCGAACGAGCCGTCGGAGTGGACGGAAGATCAGCGCCGAGAATTGGCGGATGCGCTCGAACTTCCGATCCTCAACCTGACTTGGCGTTGGCGTGCGGAGTGGTTGAGCTTGGGCGGCAGAGAAGATTTTTATTTTACGTCGCTGATCGAAGAGGCGATCGAGGGGCGCAAAGAAAATCGGTTTGCCGGTCTCGATCATCTCATCGAAACGAAGGCGGTCGAGCTGTTGAGGCAAAATCCGTTTTCGACGCGAACCGCACCGGAGCCGTGGTTTAACATTTACCCGACGTATTTCGAGATGCAAAAAATTTTTCCGAGGTTCTTGGCGATCTGTCGGGGCGAAGAATCGCTCGAACATGTGCTTGACGTGATCGACGGGCAGATCGACAAAATTGCGGCGGCATATTCCGAGCGTCAGTGGTACAAGTTCACGATCGTATTGTTGAGCGACAAATGGGATCGGGCGGTCTTCGCTCGGCACCGCGCGACGTTCGATAAATGTCGGGAGCGCGGGATTTACATGGCGGGCTATTGGCTCGACAAAAACGAGATTGATGCGTACGAGATTTGAGGTGAGCGCGACGTGGAATTTGTAAAATATAATTTTGGCGGGCGCCATTTTTACCCCGCATATCGCTCCGATTGTATCGAATTTCAAAACGACACGCGGTTTTTTCCGATAATCAAAAAGCATCTTGCCGACAAGCCGCGTGATTTTCAAGATGAGCTGATGTGGCAGTTGGGCGACAAGAAAATATTTTTCGCCGCCGACAAAGAGAAGGTCGCCGCCGCGTTTGACAATTTCATTGAAAAATATTTGCGCCCCGAGTATGAACGTGCGCTTGCCGATCCCGACTCCGTCGATGCCGACGAGTTCAAACGGATTTTCGGCGTCCGAACAGCCGACTCCAAACGCAAGAAACTGCATCGCAGTCAAGAGATGCCGTCGGCGGCAGATGTCAAAGCCGCGATCATTGAGCGATTCGAGGAAGTTCGCAAGTGCATTGCCGAGGTCGATGCCGATTGTTTCAGGTTGAGAAAAACGAGCGACGATGATATTGACGAGTCGGAGATTTGGCATGCGAAGACCATCAGTCGATACTCGGACGGCGTCTACAGTCGCGAGGATATCACGCTGATGTATGCGCACGTGACAGACTTCGTTGCAATCGACGGCGAGAAGATCACGTTGATCCCGAACAATGAATTTCGAGAATCCGATCGGTTTCCGATTGAGCGAAAATCAATTGCCTGATCAAATTTGATTGGAGGCGGCGTTGTTGAAGACAATTCAAGAGCATCTGCGGGAACTCGATCGGGAGCAGCTGATCGATGATTACGAGTATCGTATTCGCGATCGGATTGTCGAGGCGTATTGCAATGTTGAGCAATCCGATATCGCCGATCTGACGCTCGAAGAAATTTATCGTCGCACGGTAAAGAATATCGGAGAGTACGTCGATCGGTTGCGGAATTTGAAAACGGCTCCGCTCGACGACGGCAAGGTCGGAGTGCTTTACCTTTACGATCGGCTCACCGACGCGCTTGATTACGAAAATGAGCCGTGTTGCGAGTTCGTGCATCTCGATGAGGTGCTCGAGCACGGCGACGCCGCCGAAAATTACTCCTACAAACTCTGCAGTCAAGAACAGATCATGGGCTTCTTCGTGTCCGATGATCGCTACACTCGAAATCATCTCTACAATTTGGCGGTCGCGGTGATGCATGAGGCGTCGTGGTTCGGCTATGCGGACGAGGATAAGGCTGAAGTCATTGACAGCATCAATAATCCGATCTTCGACGACGATTCGGAGCTCGAGTTCGACGATGACGATGACGAGCCTGCGGTCGCTCGAGAAGGCGATCGGGAGTTTGAAGAAGTGTGGCGTCGGGCGAGCGATATGGTCAATCGATACAACATTCGCTCGAACAAAACGCAATTGCGATTGATCCAAAAGAATTTGCGTCGTGAGGAGTGATTGATGTTGAAGACCGTGCAACAGCATCTGCGGGAACTCGATCGGGAGCGGCTGATCGACGCTTATCTGTACCGCGTGCGGTATGACATTCTCGACTATTATCGCGACGAGGAGTCGAAGGGTCATTACAAGACGCTCAGGCAGGAACGCGAAGACGGCAGAGAATTTTACGGCGCGTATCTCGATCGGTTGCGGCGTTTGAAGATCACTCCGCCGACGAACGGCAAGCACGGATTGCTTTACGCTTATAAACGAATTTCCGATCTGTCGGAGTGCAAGCCCGAACCGTGTTTCCCGTATGTGAACCTTGAAGATTTGCTCGAGCAAGGCGAGGAGGCAACCAATTACGCTTACGATTTTGATCTGCAATCGGAGATCATGGGATATTTCGTGTCCGATGACGAGTACACTCAACAAAATATTTATGAGCTGATGGTTGATGTGATGTACGAGGCGTCGTGGTTCGGGTTCGCCGACGAGGACAAAGAGGATTTCGTTGATGATTTGGCGGATCAGATCAATCAGCTTGAGGAAGGAACGCTGGAGACGGTGCCCGTCGATGATATCTTCCCCGATTGGTTCAAGGAGATGAAGGCGCAGGAGGAACAACAGAAGGTCGAGGAAGCCGCCGAGCGCGCCGAGGTCGAACACGACGAAGAAGAGGAGCTCGACGCTGAAGCAGTTTGCGCCGAGGCGTTGAGGTTGACCAATGACTATGACGATCGATCGAACGGACGGCAGAAGCGGCTCATTCAACGGAGGCTGTTGTTGGCGCGGACGATCGGTCTCATTCAATGTCAAATTGAGCGTGTGCTCGGCGGTAAAAGATCATGAGCGCTCGGATTGAAATTGCGCGGGAGATTGCGTCGCGCGCGCATGAAGGTCAGCTCGACAAGGCGGGCGAGCCGTACATCAATCACCCGTTGGCGGTGGCGGCAAGCGTCGGCGACGACGAATCGGCTGTGATCGTGGCGCTGTTGCATGACACGATCGAGGATACCGCGCTCGACTTCGACGACTTGAAAGATTTTTTGACGGCGGAGGAAATGTCGGCGTTGAAATTGTTGACGCACGACGCTGCCGTTCCGTACCTTAATTATGTTCGAGCGATCAAAGGAAATGATCTGGCGCGTCGAGTGAAGATCGCCGATCTCAAACACAACATGGATTTGACGCGACTGCCGAAGATCACGGACGCCGATCGGGAGCGCGTCGAGACAAAATATAAACCGGCGTTGGAGTATCTTATCGATGAAAAAATTTAAATTGATCGCCGAGCGGGACGTGATCGAGTTCCTCAACACCGACGATCTGAGTGGGAAAATTTCCGTCGAGCCGATCGATCTGCTCACCGATCACGAGAAGATCGTCGCGGCGCTCGAGCATGTTGATCTGCTGTTCATCGTCGCCGACGAGGACGACATAAAACCAATCGCCGCCGTCGACCAGAAAGTTCGTATGGATCGATTTTGTGAGCGCGTCGAGCCGAAATATCAAAACGTCGACGTCAAGTTGAGCGTCGCGATGCTCCGAGAGAAGTCCGCGCTCCACGTCAAACATTATCTCCTTCGCGATCCCGACACCGTGACCGTCATTCCCTATCACCACAATCAAGCCGCCGTCATTCATACGCTGTTGCGGGCGATGACCGACGCCTTCAATCGCGACGATCGACTGCTCGATCTGTTGAAGAGCTCTCAATACTTCACTTATGATATCGACGGGTTGTCAAACAACGCCTTGCAATATGCCGGCGATCGGCTCGAGCTCGAAGGCGTCACGCTCGAAACACCGCACCCGATCGATCTCGAAACCAAGTTCAGCGTGAAGGTGCTCGGCGTCGGCAAGGAACATTACGTCGGCAAGATGCGCGAGTACATTGCCTATGAGGACTTGAACGATATCAACACGCCGTCGGACATCAAGCGCGTGGTCGAGGATTTTGATGCGCACTGCCTGATCATCGAGTTCGACGATGCGAACTTTGCAAAGGCGGAGGACATTGCCAAGGTTCGCTATTCGCGTCCGTTCGTGGTGTTCATCCCAACAGAGACATTCGTTGAGTCGGAGTGGGCGGACGTGACGATCAAAGTCAAGCCGGAGGATCGGGAGGCGCTCGTGCGGGACATCAATCGTTTCGAGATCGGGCGGGAAGATTTTTTCGATCCGATTGGATTGGACATGAAGACGGCGACGTTCGAGATCATCACGCCCGACGAGCTTGACACGCTCGACGCTCGACTTCTCAACGTCAAACAGATTTACGTTGAGTTTGAATGCAACGGTTACGAGCGGGACAACGCCGAGGCTCATAAAATTTACGAGCGGCTCAATTCAAAGTTGCCCGAGGACTGCAACGTTGAATCGATGTTCCGCTATGATAAATCGACGGTCGGCATTGAGATCAGACTGTACATGTCCGAATACGAGCGGACGAGCAAACCGAGGTGGTACGAATGAACATAACGACGTTGACGGAGATCGAGTTCGGCTTTGATAACGTCGAAGTTATTACGATGCCGGCGCAGTTCTTAAAGACGATCGGCATAAGCGATATTCGCAGGTGTGTGTTCGGCGGCGCCGTCGACAACGGTTTGCGTGTTATGCGGAGATTGAAAGCCGACAGAATACGCATTTCGATCGATCGCGCCGTCGAAAACGAAAGCCTTAAATCATTTGGATTTGCGCATGACACTCTCACCGGCGCGCAACTGTTCAAACGCATCGGGCAGTTCAATGACATAGTCGATCTCACGTTGACATATGACGACGGCACGAGCGAATGCATTGCGGTTCCGTGGGAAGATGGAACCAAAGGCGGCGAGGAAAATATTTTTCAACGCAGTCACATCGCAAACGACGGAAGTCTCGTCATTGAGATCGGCAAGGACTTCAGCAAAGAGGAGCAATCGGAATTGATCGGCTTATAGATGTCGGTTGGTCGGATGAATATACTCCAATAGATGAAGATAAAGCCCGAGAGTTCATGGAATCAAGGCGAGGTGGTACGAATGAAGAATTTCGATGAGCTCGACGACGAGCGTCGCGACGATGTTCTCAAAGGTTCCGAGTGTATGTTGACGAGATTGCTCGATCGATCCATTGACGAGGACGACAGGATTGAAATCTCAATCGACGAGTTATTTGGTGACAATAAAACGTCCGCCTTCGACAGCGACGGCAATGTTTATATCCGCCTCGAATATCAATATAAGAATCGGGAGATCGTTTTGAGGTTGCGCGATTACGAAGTGATCCGCGATGAAGATTTTCCCGTCGATCTCCGCGCGGAGATGATCGATTACCTGCGCTCCGTCGAAGATATCATCATCGAGCTTGCAAAAATGATCGGAACCGATTGCTCCCTGCGCGAGTTCCTCAACGTCAAAGTCAAACTGATCGATCGACGCGCCCGATTGTGGGAGCAACTGTCGTTCTTCGATCGCAACGGCTTCGAGCGCGGGCAGTTGTACTACATTCACTGCTTCACCGCCGATCTCGATTACGACAGCTCGAAACTGTATCGGTACTCCGGGCTCGACTTCGTTGCCGCCGACGGTAAGCGGCTCGATTACTCGTCGATCTTGAAAGCGATCGAAAGGGACGACGCGCCGCTCTCCGTCTTCCGCGTTGAGCTCGACAATGAGCCGACGAGTGAGTTTGACGGTGAGCCGACGGTCGAGCGGTACAACGATATAATCATTCCGCGCCGAAAGATTGAGCGACTGCTCGTCGAGGACAAGGCGATCCCGATCTTCACGTTCGACGCCGACGAGGAGCTTCAGACGATCCTCTGCCTCTACCGTCGAGAGCTCAATGACGAGCGCATTCAAATTTGTCTCAAGGCGACGGTGTATCGCGACGGGCATGAGATCATATCGATGCCGTTCATTCATCTCTACGCGCCCCAACATTCCCGCTACACCCGCGCGGAGCTCGACGATGTTGACGCGTTCGTTGCGAAGTTCGAGGATTATTTGAATCGAGATGACGATCACGGTTGGGCGACGTACCCGATGGCGGACGAGATCAATGAGTTTCTGATCAATTTCGGTCGGCTCGACAAGATCACTCGCATCAAGGTTGAGGAGGCGGCGCAATGATCCTGTTCTGTCATTTTCTCGAAGAGTACACGGTTGAAATCCCCGACGAGTCGATCGGCCATGAAGACTTCGATGTCGAGATCTACAGAGACGGGCTCGAGGACGAGTACTTTGTTCAATTTCAGATGCCGTCGGGCGAAATAAAAAAATCGCTCGGCTTCGACGACGAGCAGATTGCGTTGTTCAAAAGCAAATTGTTGCCGCGCTACGACATCATTCAAGAGCTGATCGAGTATTGGTTCGACGGCAGGCGCCGCAATGAAAGTCATTCGTTGAGCCTCCGCGCTAAAATGATTGATCCCGACATTCGACTGCTCGAATTGATCTCGCCGTTCGACCGCGCGGAGCTCGAGATCGATCGATACTACTTCATTCACTGCAATCTGCACGACATGTATTACGATGAGATGTCGCTGTATCGGTACACCGGTTTTGAGTTCGTCACCGACGACGGCAAGGTGCTCAACTATTCGCATGTGCTCGACATGGAGCTCTACGAGTGGGCGCACGTGTCGATCGCAAAGTTCTCGACCGATCCGAAATTCGAGCGACTGCACGGTTTTATCGAGATGATTTATATTTACCTCGATGAGTTCCCCGAACACAAAATCCGCACCGACGCCGACGGCAACGTGACGCTCAGCGTTCGCGGCGCACAATTGACGGTTCCATTCGACGAGATCAACGACTCAAAATTTGAGGACGCCGACGAAGGAAAGCGTTGGTTGGGAAGCATCATGAGGAGACTGATCGCCAACGCCGTTAAGGTCGACGCCCCGTCGCCTTCAACGCATCATATCATTCGCATCGACGAGTTCAAACTGCGCGATGTGCTGACCAACGTGCATTGCCCTCGGAAGCTGTTGCTCGACATGATCTATCACACCGATCGACGGAATGTTTATCGAGTGCAGTTGATGTGCAGACCCGTCGACAACGATCACGCATACGTTTATCTGGTGGGCGAAATCTCTTCGGTCGAGGAGCCGTGGGAGATCAAACTGTCGGTGCCGTTCATCGATCCCGATGATATGTCGGCGATCACTTATCCGATCACTACCAAGTGGCGTGGATTGCATTTCTATCCGAGCGACGCCGGCGAGTTGCCGATTGATCGGTTTGAAAAATATTTGGAGCGCGCGAAGGGGCGCGTCGAAGATTTCTTGGTCAACTTCGCGGGGCTCGACCGCGGCGTGATCATCGAAAGGAGGTGAAATACAATGGCGACGGCAATACAAGGTTGCAGAATTACGAGAGACCCCGGTGAAGTCGGTACGATCCACTACAAAAAAATTTGCGAGGCATGCGGATATGTTGTGCCCGTGGAAGGACAGCACTCCGGTGCATTGCGGCGAGGCAACACCTTCAGAACGCGATTCCAATGCCCGAAGTGCGGTAACAATCAGAAGGTCGAAATCCTCGGCGGCTGATCACTTTTTGAGCAAACCGTTTTTATACAACCAACTCGCGCCTTGATAATACGCAACGGCGTCGGCGATCTGATCTTCCGACGGCTCGATCGCTGTGTACTCGCTCGACCCCCAATCGTCGATGCGATACGCGGCGATTTTTTTGTCGGGCGTCAACACAATCAATTCGTCGCCCTCGATCATTCCGAGCATCTGATACGTCGAGATGAACGCCGTCGATCGCTCCGCGCGGAAGATGTCCCGACCGAGGAATTTCGATTCATACGACACGCCCAACATTCCAAGCAACGTCGGAGGCAAATCCATTTGACTGATCAATCGATCGCTCCAACCCGCCGCGATCAGCTTCGGCGCGTAAATCATGCACGGGATATGATAACAGTTGACCGGCAACGTCGTTTTGCCCGCCGCCAACGCCTGATGATCGGCGACGATTACAAAAACCGTCTCGTCAAACCAAGGGCGCGTCGACGCGCGCTCGAGAAAATCTCCGATCGCCCAATCCGTGTATCGCACCGCCGCCGGTCGAGTGCCTTCCGACATTTCGATCCGACCGTTGGGAAATTTGAACGGGCGATGATTCGAGGTCGTCATCACCATTTCAAACGCGCGCTCACCACGATCAAAATGCTCGTCCATCGATCGGAGCACTTGAGTAAATAAAATTTCGTCCGCCACGCCCCAAATCGTTTCATGAAAAATCTCGTCGTCGGGGATCGTCGTCCGATCCTTGATCACATAGCCGTTGGCGCCGAAAAACTCATTCATATTGTCGAAGTAACCGTAGCCGCCATATAAAAAATCCGTCGCATAACCGTTGGCGCGGAAAATCGAGCCGAGCGTCGCCATGTCGGCGTTGTCCGCTCGACGGACGATCGATTGACCCGGCGTCGGAGGCAACGACAATGTGAGCGCCTCGAGCCCGCGCACCGTCCGAGTACCCGTCGCGTACATTCGACCGAAACAAAACGATTGTTGAGCGATGCGATCGAGCGCGGGAGTGAGAGTGCCGTTGCCGAATGCGCCGGTGAAGTCGGCGTTCAAACTTTCGACGGTGATCATCACGACGTTCGGACGGACGGTCGACAGCGCATTAAAATTTTCAATCCGTCGAGTGATGTCGGCGTCGTTGAGGAACGTCGCGTTGTCGGTCGCCAATAAATTTCTCAGCCGTTGAATGACAGCGTCGTTGTCTCGAGTGACGTAGAACGTCGGATAATCGAGCTCGTTGGCGAAGAAGGCGCGGACGAATTCATAAGAGCCGTTGCCGGCAAGCTCGACGTTATGACGATTGGAGCCGATTTTTTCACGCCAATCGGATTGGACGATGAGCGCGCCGACGGTCGGCAGTACGATCGCAATCGCGGCGCCGATAAAAATTTTTTTGATCGAAAGCCGACGGAAGGGCTTGAAAAAAAATTGTTGGACGTTGAAGACGACGACGGCGGCAATGGTGATCGCAATCAGAAGGAGCGGGACGTTGAAGGACTGAGCGATGTTGCCGAGCAGCTCTTGAGTGTAGATGAGATAATCGACGGCGATGAAGTTGAAGTTGGTATGAAATTCCTGCCAGAATAAAAATTGTGCGACGGCGATAAAAATGATCGCGAAGTCGAAGATGAAAGTCGCGATCGAGATCGGGCGTCGGACGTTGAGCAGACTGAGCAACGCGATCGGAGCAATAAAAAATAATCCGGCAACGAGATCAAAGACGGCGCCGAGTGCAAACGTTTTTGCGATCGATGGAGCGTCGAGCAGATCGGTCGAAGTCGTGACGATCGCCGCGCGGAGCATCAATTGAATGATGATGTATGTCAACAGCAGTGCTGCCAAAAATTTTTCGCGTCTCAACGGTTCACCTCTAAAATTTTTAATCCCTTGTGATTGTAGCAGAGAAAAATTATGCCCGCAAATAAAAAAAGGCGGGTCGCCCCGCCTTATAAAATTTACGTTCGTATCAATTTTCGATGGCGCCTTTGAATGTTTTCAACGTGTTGTCGGCGGCGTTGACGAGGAAGCCCGTATCGGCTCCGAGCGCGAGGAAGCTCACGCCCAAATCCGCAAAGTGTTTCGCCTGCTCGGGCGTCAAAGCGATCGTCCCGACGGGCTTGCCCAATTTTTTTATGCTCGTGATCAGAAAATCCATCGCCTTTTCGACTTCGGGATGGAAGATGTTCAGTCCATGCCCCATGTCGACGGCAAGATCGATCGGTCCGAGGAAGATTCCGCCGATGCCGGGCGTGGTGGTGATCGCTTCCCAATTTTCCAAGCCGCGTTTACTCTCGATCTGCGGCAGAATGCAAATCTCGTCGACGTTGCGATCAAGATAATCCGCATGCCGACCGTAATATCCCGCGCGCACCGCCGTCGCTCCGAAGCCGCGATTTCCGCGCGGAGCATACGACGCCCAATACATGATATCCTCGGTCTCCTCGCCGGTCTCGACCTTCGGGATAATGATGTTTTGAATGCCGGCGTCGAGCAACTGTTTGATGATGCCCGTGCCCGCCTGCGGAATGCGAACGACCGGCGTCATATCGAACGGAGCAATCGCTCGAGCGATCTCTAAAATCGTTTGCACCGTATGAGGTCCGTGCTCGCCGTCAACGAACAGCCAATCGTAATTCGACGTTGCAAGAATTTCCGCCACGTCCGGCGACGTCGTCTCCTGCCCCACGCCGTATTGCAAAACGCCCGCCTCGATGCCGTGCTTGAATTTATTTTTGAGATAATCCTTAACCATCGGCATAAAAAATCCCCCCAATCGAATGTCGTCGATAAATTTGTTCTCGACGCAAATTCTATCAGTTTCGATGCCGATTGCAATTTACAAATTCGCCCGACCGTCAACGCGCATCAAATTTTTTCTCCGCAGAAGTACCGCTTCAACTCTTCCGGCAGCCCCGCATAGAGATGTTCTGCAAATTCGTCGAGCGGCACCGGCATTTTTTTTATCAGCCACTCGCAAATCAATTGCACCGACCCGAACGCGTATAACTTCAACAAACTTTCCGTTCGCAACGGCAAACGCGTCGCTCCGATTTTGGCTTGAACGAAGTCGCGCAACAACGTGAAGTGTATTTTCGAGACGTGATACAGAAACGAATTTTGCCCCGACGTATTTTTGAGCGCGTTGATTATAAATCGTCGATTGTCGGCGGAATAATTCAGTACGTCGGCGATCGCCTCGCGCAGACCGTAATTCGCATCAAACCGATTGACGATATTTTTGACGGGCTCGGCGTAAATCTGCACAATCAAATCGTATTTGTCCTGAAAATGATTGTAGAAAGTCGTTTTCGTCAGCCCGCAATGCTCGACGATGTCTCGAATGGTGATCTTGTCGACGTTTTTCATGTTCGACAGCTCGATGAACGATTGCTCGATCAATTTTTTCGTCGATGCTCTATCCGCCATTCTCTCATCACTCCCAATTCTCAATTATCTTTATCGGTCGTCGACTATATAAGGGGCGCCGCTCAACGCCCCCACCCGTCGAGGTCGGCGCCCAACAGAGATCGCGGTTCCCACCCCGCGTTGGCGGCGCCCGCTATTTAATTCCGCATTCCTAATTCCTAATTCCTGATTATCCTTTACGGTCGATCGGTTGTCAATTGCGTCGAACTGTGATATCATAAGAAAAAATTTCGGGAGTGCTGACGATTGTCGTATCGATTCGCGCGGCTGATGAGCCGACTGATCTGTTTCCTGCCGTGGTCGCTCTGTTTGATGATCGCCGACGCGCTTGCATCGATCGCTTGGATATTTCTGCCGCGCCGTCGCAAAAATTTATCGCGCGACAACATCATGCGCTGCCTCCACGTCGACGAACTCCGCGCGGAGCAAATATCGAAAGCCGCCGCAATTCAATACGGTCAAGTGCTGATAGAAGTGTTGCGATTTCCGCTCCTGCGCTCAACGATGAAGTCTCACGTCGAGATCGAAGGACTTCATCATCTGACGGATTATATAAATTCGAGCGCGCGTCAAGGCAAGGGCGCGGTGATCGCCACGTGTCACTCGGACAATTGGGAGCTGATGGGCGGCGCGTTCGCGCAATACGGGATCAGTCTCGTCGGCGTGGCGAAGAAACAAAAATCGGGCGGCATGGATCGATTCATCAACGAATATCGAACGCTGATCGGAATGCACATCACGTATAAGACGGGCGTGCGCGAAATGTTTCAGATGCTCGCCGACGGTTGGTTCATCGGTCTGATAATGGATCAGGACACGAATCGGCACGACGGAGTGATCGTAAAATTTTTCGATGAGCCGACGAATTTCATGCCGGGCGCGGCGTCGATGGCGCGGTTTCGAGACATACCGATCTTCCCCGCGTTCATGCATCGGACGGCGGATCGAGGGCACAAGTTGATCGTTTACCCGCCGATCTACGTTGAAAAAACTCGAGACAAGCGCGAAGACTTACGTCGGACGACGCAGGAGCTGGCAACGCTGATCGAGCGGCACATCAGAGAATATCCGGAGCAATGGTTTTGGTTGCACGACCGTTGGAAGTCGATGCGCGAGGAGTATTCGCCCGACGAAGTTGAGCAGCTGAGGAAAATTTTATGAGCCCGCCCTTTTTTCGGGGCGACGAATAGAAGGGCGCCGCCAACGCGCCCGCCCGTCGATGTCGGCGCCCAAATGGTGGTCGAGGTTCCCACCCGCGTTGACGGCGCCCGATCCTTACATCAACCGTCCACCCTTAACACTCTGCGCTTGCCGATGCTTCGAGGCGCCTGCCGGCGCGGGGTGGGCGTCGCGATCTCGGTTGGGCGCCGCGCTCCGAGGGTGGGAGCGTCGGCGGCGCCCCTCAATTACGAATTACGAATTACGCATTGCCTTTGAAAGGAGTGATATGACTTTTGCCGCATCAAATTACATTGAAACGTGAGGCGACATGCTTCGGCGTCGGACTGCACTCGGGCAAAAACGTCAACATGATTTTAAAGCCCGCGCCCGTCGACAGCGGAATTATTTTCGTCCGCACCGATCTCGACGAGCGTCCGTCAATCCGCGCCGTCGCCGACAACGTCACCGCCACCGTCCGCTCCACCACTCTCGAGCAGAACGGCGTCAAAGTTTTTACCGTCGAACATCTGTTGAGCGCGCTTCATGCTCATCAGATCGACAACTGCATCGTCGAGCTCGACGCCGAAGAGCCGCCCGTCATGCACGGCTCCGCCATCGATTTTTTCAATCTGATCCGACTTGTCGGCACCGTCGATCAGCCCGCCGACCGTCACGAGTGCGTCGTCGACAAAATTTATCGCATCGACGATCAGACAACCAACGGGCGTCGATTCATCATCGCGCTCCCTTACGACGGTTTTCGAGTGAGCTTTACGTCCGTCAATCCCCACCCGCTGATCGGCATTCAATACGGCGACTTCGACATCGACCGCGAAACCTATGCTCGAGAGATCGCCTCCGCGCGGACGATTGCCTACGAGAACGAGGTCGAGACGCTACACAAGATGGGACTCGGGCTCGGCGGTTCGCTCGAAAGCGTGATCGTCTACAACGACGACGGTTGGCGCAACGATCTGATTTACCCCGACGAGCTCGTCCGACATAAAATCCTTGACGTGATCGGCGACCTTCGATTGGCGGGCATTTTTAAAGGTCACATCATAGCCGCCGCCTCGGGTCACGCCCTCAACACCAAACTTGCAAAACTTCTCTCGAAAGGATGATAACATTGCAATTGGACATTAACGAGATCAAAAAAATTTTGCCGCACCGCCCGCCGATGCTGTTGGTCGATCGGATTTTGGAGATCGAGCCGTTCAAGTCGGCGACGGGGCTCAAAAACATTACGATGAATGAGCCGCAATTCCTCGGACATTTCCCCGGCAATCCGATCATGCCCGGCGTGCTGCTGCTCGAGGCGATGGCTCAAGTCGGCGGGATCGCGTTGCTCTACGCTGAAGAGTATCGCGGGATGGTGCCGCTGTTCGGCGGCATGGACAATATCAAATTCAAGCGCCCCGTGGTGCCGGGCGACACGCTGATCACCAAGGCGGAGATCACAAAAATTCATGGGCTGTTCGGTCGCCTGCACACCGACGGTTTTGTCGATGACGTACTCGTCGCTCAAGCGGACTTCACATTCGCGCTCAAAGATCAGAAAGAGCTGTGATTGACGGAGATATTTCGAGCAATCGCAAGGAAATAAATTCGATCGAAGTCAAAAACAATCGGCAATCGATTAAAACCGTTGAAACAATCGGCGACGAAAGATAATCGGACGCGAAAATCGCGCGGCTCGTTCGGACTGTAAGGGAAATGAGAGCCTACAATGCCGGAGGAGTGAGACAAATGATAGTGGAAGCAGGGCGTAAGATGACTGCAAACATACATTCGAGCGCGGTGATAGCTCCGAGCGCGCGCATAGCCGACGGCGTCGAGATTGGACCGTATTGCGTGATTGGCGAGAACGTCGAGATTGGCGCGGGCTCGATCATCGGACCGCACGCCGTCATTCACGGTTGGACGTCGATCGGTTGCGATTGCCGAGTGTTTCAATTTGCGTCGGTGGGCGAGGAGCCTCAGGATTTAAAATTCAAGGGCGAGAAGAGCTACACCTTCATAGGCGATCGGACGACGATACGCGAAGGCGCGACGATCCATCGTGCGACGGGCGAAGGCAACGAGACGCGGGTCGGATCGGATTGCCTGTTGATGGCGTATATTCATGTCGCGCACAATTGCGTGCTGGGCAATCACGTCATCATGTCGAATCTGGCGAGTTGCGCGGGGCATGCGATAGTCGAGGATCGGGTGGTGATCGGAGGAATGGCGGGCGTGCATCAGTTCGTCAAGATCGGTCGCAACGCGATGGTCGGCGGCATGTCGAAGTTGGTGCAAGACGTAGTGCCGTATACGATCGTCGACGGGCATCCGGCGAAAGTGGTCGGGCTCAACAGCGTAGGAATTTCGCGCGCGGGGATTCCGCTCGAGGCGCGTCACAACATAAAAAAGGCGTATAAAATTTTATATCGCTCGGGGTTGAGCTTGGCGGAGGCGATCGCGGTGATCGAGCAGGAAGTAGACTCGTGCGAAGAGGTAGAGCACTTCCTTCGGTTCCTGCGCAATGCCGAGCGCGGGATCTGTCGTGAGCGCCGAGAAAACGATTGAAAATCCGCGCGGAGTGACGGAGTGACGGAAAAAATTTTTTTCGACCCGCCCGCCCTTTGAAGGCAAACCTGTTAACCAACGGGGCGACGAATGAAGGGGCGCCGCCGGCGCTCCCACCCGTCGAGGTCGGCGCCCAACTTAGTCCGTGGTTCCCACCCTGCGTCGTCGGCGCCCGTACCTTACATAGACCCCAAATCTGCGTCGGCGGCGCCCTTAAATCGTCGAGTGAAAATCTTTATGGGAGTGAAAGCATTGGAGAGATTGGGATTGTTGGCGGGCGCGGGACGACTGCCGGTCGAGTTCGCGCGCGCCGCCTCGCAATCCGGCTACGAAGTATATGCGGTGGCGCTGCTCGACGAGACCGATCCCGAGCTCGCCGACTTCGCCGTCGACTTTCAACGAATCAGCATCGCGCACATCGAATCGGTGTTGAATTACCTGCAATCGAACGAAATACACAAGGTGACGATGCTCGGCAAGGTGACGAAGGAGCTGCTGTTCAACGGCAAGGTGTTGCCCGACGTCAAATTCATGCAGTTGCTGTTGACGTTGCCCGATCTCAAGGACGACACGATAATGATGATGTTCGTGCGGGAGCTGGAGAAAATTGATTGTCACACGCTCGACCAGACGGCGCTGATCCGACAATTGATGCCTCCGCGCGGAATGATCGCGAATCGGGAGCCGACGGTCGAGGAGCATGCAGATATGGAGTTCGGCTTCAACATAGCGAAGGAGCTCGGGCGGCTCGACATCGGTCAGACGGTCGTCGTAAAAAATCGAGCGGTGATGGCGGTCGAGGCGATCGAGGGGACGGACGAATGCATCTTGCGCGGCGGACGGCTCGCAAACGGCGGGGCGGTCGTGGTGAAGGTTAGCAAGCCTCAACAGGACAATCGGTTTGACGTGCCGACGGTCGGGCTGCGGACGGTCGAGAAGATGATCGAGGCGGGAGCCGTCGCGTTGGCGATCGAGGCGGAGAAAACATTGCTCGTTGAGCGCGACAAAGTGATCGCCCTTGCCGACGAACACAATATCGCGATCGTTGCCATATAAAAAATTTTTTTGCCCGACGGATTGTTTTTAGGGGCGCCGCTCAACGCTCCCACCCGTCGATGTCGGCGCCCCAATTGTGACAGAGGTTCCCACCCCGCGTTGGCGGCGCCCGCCACGAACTGTTGAAGGTGCCTTGATCATCGTCAACCGCAAGGCGGTCGACGGCGCCTTGAGCGTCGGCAACCGTCTCGCGTTGGCGGCGCCCTTCAATTCCGCATTCCTAATTATCCTTTCAGCGCCTTGCGCGTTTTTTTGTATGATGAAGATAATGTTTTCAGCGGGCGAAGTGTCCGGCGACATACACGGCGCGGCGCTTGCTCGAGAGATTTTAAAAATCGATCCGACGGTCGAGCTGCTCGGCTTCGGAGGCGATCGCATGTCCGACGCCGGAGTTAAGCTCGTGCGAAATTGTAAGGACTTCAGCATCATGGGCGTGCTCGAGGTAATAAAAAATCTCCGTCGCATCTTCCGATTGCTCGACGAGTTGACGGAGTGCATGAAGAATGAGCGCCCCGATTTGTTGGTGCTGATCGATTATCCCGACTTCAATTGGCGGCTCGCTCGGCGCGCGAAAAAACTTGGGATCAAAGTGTTCTCGTACATCCCGCCGTCGGCGTGGGCGTGGCGCAAGGGACGGGCTAAAGATTGCGCGGCGATAGCGGATCAATTTGCGGCGATATTTCCGTTCGAGGTGGACGTGTATCGACAGGCGGGAGCGAATATAACGTTCGTCGGCAATCCGCTGGTCGACACGGTCAAGCCGTCGATGTCGGCGGAATCCGCGCGGAATTATTTTAATGTCGGCGCCGACGAGCACGTGATATTATTGATGCCCGGGTCGCGACGACAGGAGATCAAATTTTTGTTGGAGCCGATGTTGGACTCCGCGCGGAAGATTATCGAGCGACGGTCAGACGTAAAATTTTATTTGCCGGTCGCCGACGGAGTTGATCGGGAAAATTTGACGCGGGCGATCGTCAAGAGCGGCGTCGAAGTTCGATTGGTCGGCGATCATCGATACGATCTGATGTCGATAGCGGATTGCGCGGCGGCGGCAAGCGGAACGGTGATCCTCGAGGCGGCGCTGTTGGGCATGCCGTGCGTGGTGCTCTACAAAATGGCGGCGCTAAATTATTGGGTGGCGAAACGATTTGTGCACATCGACAACTTCAGCCTGCCGAACATTTTACTCGGCAAAAAAATACAGCCCGAGCTTTTGCAAGACGCTGTCGAACCTGATAGAATATCGACGGAGCTGTTGAGATTGTTGCGCGGCTCGGAGCATCGTGCGCGGGTCGTCGAAGAGCTGAAGGCGGCGTGCGATCGGCTCGGAGGCTCGGGCGCGGCGCATCGAACAGCCCGCTTGATTATCAACGCCGCGAAAGGCAATGCGTAATGCGTAATTGGGGGGCGCCGCCGACGCGGGATGATAACCGCCGGATCATTCAGGCGTCGCGCTCGACGGCGGGAGTCGATGAAAGAATCGAGTGCCGCCGACGCGATTAGGCAGCCGCTTCCTCGGTTGGGCGCCGCGCTCGACGGCGGGAGCCGATGAAAGAATTGAGCGCCACCGACGCGATGAGGCAGCCGTGATCTCTGTTGACGCCGCGCTCGGAGCTGTTGCCTTCGACCGCTCGAGACGGGCGCCGTCGACGCGGGTGGGAACCGACTCCTCCGTTGGGCGCCGCCATTGGGGGGCGGGAGCGCTGGCGGCGCCCCATAAATCCGTCGCCCCGTCGTTGACAGCGGAGCTGTTGAGGGTGGGCGGGCGGGACTAAAAATTTTGGAGTGAGTAGTTTAATGAGGCGAATGATACCGAACCTGTGCACGTCGGCGAACCTGCTGTTCGGAATGTGCTCGATCCTGTCGACCTTCCACGGCGATTATTTTTTTGGAGCCGTATTCATTTTGATAGCGCTCGTCGCCGACGGTCTTGACGGCAGGATCGCCCGCGCGCTCGGCGTCGTCAGCGAACTCGGCAAGGAAATGGACTCCCTTTGCGATCTCGGCTCCTTCGGCATCGCCCCCGCGTTCCTCGCATACTCATTTTGCATGCACCACTTCGGATATTACGGTTGGGTCGCCGCAATTTTATTCGCCCTCTGCGGGATGTGGCGCCTCGCCCGATTCAACGTCAACACCGGCGTCGTCCACGGTTATTTTATGGGGCTCGCAATTCCCGCCGGCGGTTGCATCGTCGCCTCGACCACTCTCTTATTCCTCGCGCTCGACATTCACCCGCAAAATTACGGCTTGGTTTATCCCGTGACGATGATCGCCGTCGCCTATCTGATGGTCAGTCACGTGCATTATCCCGACTTCAAAGGCGGAGGCGAAAAATTATTTCCCGTCGCCAAAATTTTAGCGGCGGCGATGTTCGCGGCGATCATCTACTTCGCTCAGACCGCGCCCGTTGCCGCCGTCTTGACCGCAATTTTTTCGACATACGCCGTCTTCGGCATCGTCAACTCACTCTTCGCGCTGATGAATCGGCAAGAGGAGTGAGCAGATGATAAATTATCCGTTCGACGTTGTGATGGTGCCGCTGCAGATCATTCTGTTTCTGTTTATGATGTATTTTTTTCTGATCGGATTTTGCGGGATGTGGCGACGGCACGAGGATAAAATTATGACGCCGTCGAAAAAATTTGCGGTGCTGATCGCCGCGCACAACGAACACAACGTCGTCGGGCAATTGATCAAAAATCTGCACGATCAGCATTATCCGAAGGAGCTCTACGATATCTATGTGATCGCCGACAACTGCTCGGACGACACAGCCGCGATCGCTCGAGCCGAAGGCGCGATCGTCTGTGAGCGTTTCGATAATGAGCGGAAGAGTAAAGGCTATGCGCTCGAGTGGATGTTCGATCGGCTTTTTAAGATGGAGCGCGACGGAAAAATTTATGACGCGGTCGCGATCTTCGACGCCGATAATCTTGTCCACCCGCAATTTTTGATGGAGATGAACAATCGATTGCTCAAGGGCGATCGGATCATTCAGGGCTTCCTCGACGCGAAAAATCCCTACGATACATGGGTCGCAGGGACGTTTGCGATTGCATTTTGGGTGATCGACCACGTCTCGCATCTGGCGAAGACCAACATCGGATTGTCGGCGGTGCTCGGCGGGACGGGCATGTGCATCACGATCGACGTGCTCAAAAAATATGGTTGGCGGGCGACGTGCTTGACTGAGGACATGGAGTTTACGATGAAGTCACTCGCCGAAGGGATCAAAACGACGTGGGCGCACGACGCGATCGTTTACGACGAAAAGCCGTTGACATTCAAACAATCGTGGACGCAACGCAAGCGCTGGGCTCAAGGGCAATTCGACGTGGCGCATCGATTCATCCCGAAGATGCTCGTCGAGGGCTGGCGTCGGAAGGACATTCGCATTTGGGACGGTTGCATTTATTTATTGCAGCCGCATTTTTTGATGCTGTCGGCATTTTTTATTTTGATCAGCTACATTCAATTGGCGTTCGAGCCGTTTTATACCAACATCTGGTCGATTCTGCCGTCGACGCTGATGACGGCGATAATGATCGGGCAATATCTGCTGCCGATGATCATTTTGATCAAGGTGCGGGCGAAGCTCAAATCGTGGCTCTATATGTTGTTATATCCGCTGTTCATCTACAGTTGGATTCCGATCATTTTCATCGGGTTTTTAAAACGAAACGACCACGAGTGGAGTCATACTCAGCACACGCGGTCGTTGGATTACGACGATATGAAGTCGGAGCGTTGATCGCTCGAAAAAATTATTCCTTAAAGAACTTCTCGGCGCCTTCGTTGACTTTGATGAAGTCGAGACCCTTCATAGCGCCTTCCTTGGTGATCTGCTTGGCGGCGGAATGAGCCATGCCGATTTTATCAATGCCGTTAAAGATCGCCTTGGTGACTTCGTAGCCGGTGTTGGCGTCGACCTTGTTGTTGGCGACGAGGATCGCCATCACGGAGACGGTCTTGACTTCCTGATCGAAGCCCTGATAAGTGCCGCTCGGAATGGTCGCCTTGGTGTAGAACGGATATTTTGCGATGAGTGCATCAGCCTGCGCGTCGCCGATCGGCAACAGTCTGATCTGATTTTGGGAGGCAACGTCCTGAACAGAGGCGGTCGGATAACCGGCGGTCAGGAACGCGGCGTCGACGGTGCCGTCGCGAAGAGCGATCGCGCCGTCGGCGAAGGACAAGAACTGCTCGTTGACATCGTCATAAGTGATGCCGTGCGCCTCGAGAATTTGACGGGCGTTGGCTTCGGCTCCGGAGCCTGCCGCGCCGACCGCAACCATCTTGCCCTTGAGATCGCCGATCGATTTGATGCCGGACGACTCGAGCACGACGAATTGACAGGTCTCGGGATAAAGCGACGCGAGCGCGGTGATGTTTTCGACCTTGCCGCTCTCGTCAAACATCTCGGTACCGTTGACGGCGTAATAAGTGATGTCGTTCTGAACGATGCCGAGCTCGACGCGCCCTTCCTTGAGCATGTTGATGTTGGCGACGGAGGCGCCGGTGGCCTGCGCGGATGCGTTGACGCCCTTGACATCCTTATTGATGAGCTCCGCCATTGCGCCGCCGATGGGATAATAAGTGCCGGCGGTTCCGCCCGTTGCGATGTTGAGGAACTTGTCGCTGTTGGCGCCGTCGCCTCCTCCGCAACCCGCCGCTCCGATCGCGAATGCCGCCGCCAACACGCCGGTCAGCACTCGCTTACAAAGAGATGATAAACTCATGGGACAACTCCTTCCTGCTGTCGTCGACAGCAATTATTTCGGCGCAATTATATCACATCATGCGCGAATGACAAACGAAATTTTTGATTGGACTGATGTAATGAGCAACGACGCGATAAAAATAGTCGGGGCGCGCGCGCACAACCTGAAGAATATCAGCGTGGAGATTCCGCGCGGAAAATTGATTGTGATCACGGGCTTATCGGGCTCGGGGAAATCGTCTTTGGCGTTCGACACGATCTATGCGGAGGGTCAGAGGCGATACGTTGAAACGAAATTTTTGATTGGACTGATGTAATGAGCAACGACGCGATAAAAATAGTCGGGGCGCGCGCGCACAACCTGAAGAATATCAGCGTGGAGATTCCGCGCGGAAAATTGATTGTGATCACGGGCTTATCGGGCTCGGGGAAATCGTCTTTGGCGTTCGACACGAT
>CALGGP010000127.1 GCA_937915885.1 uncultured Selenomonadales bacterium
CGACGACGCGGATTGCGCTGCCAAAAGGGGCGTGCGCCGCCTCCGATGTGGTCGGGCGCCGCCGACGCGGGGGGGAACCGCTTCCTCAGTTGGGCGCCGCAATACGGGGGTGGGAGCGTCGGCGGCGCCCTTTTAATCGTCACTCCGTCACTCCCGACGAGATCACAGCCCTTTCAACAGCTCGAGCACCGTGCTCAAATATTTTTCGCGCACCACCGTCACGAGCTCGCCCGTCCGACGAATTTTGATCTCAACCGTCCCGTCCTTGAGCGCCTTCGGTCCGATCGTAATTCGCAGCGGATATCCGATCAGATCGCAATCCGTGAACTTCACGCCCGCACGCTCCGACCGATCGTCGATCAACACGTCTACATGCTCCGCGCGGAGTTCCTCATAAATTTTTTCCGCCGCACTCAATTGCTCCGCGTTCTTGACGTTGACCGGCACGACGACGACTTCAAACGGCGCCAACGCTCGCGACCAGATGATCCCGTTCTCGTCGTTCGATTGCTCGATCGCCGCCTGCATCGTCCGCCCCACTCCGATCCCGTAGCAGCCCATCTCGAAAAATTTCTCCCGCCCGTTCTCGTCAAGGAACGATGCGTTCAGCGCCTTGCTGTATTTGTCGCCGAGCGTAAACACTTGCCCGACTTCGATCCCGCGCGTCATCTTCAACGGCGCGCCGCAATGCGGACACGGATCGCCTTCGCGCACCATCCGAATATCCGCGACGATCAACTTCTCGCGATCGAAATCCCGACGCGGATTGACATTGATGAAATGATGATCCGTTTCGTTGGCGCCCGCAACAGCGTTATACATCTCCATCACCGACGCGTCGACCACGATCACCGTGCCGTCTTTGATCCCGATCGGGCTCATAAATCCCGCCGAGCCGCCCGCGTCGACGATCGCCGCCTCATCCGCCATGTGCAGATGCAGCGCTCCGTCGACCGCGTTCAAAATTTTGATCTCGTTGACTTCATGATCGCCGCGCACGAACGCAAGGATCAATCGCCCGTCGTCATCTTGGAACGCGACCGCTTTGATCGTCTTTTCGATCGGAACGTTGAGATAATCCTTGACGAGCTCGATCGTATGAGTGCCGGGCGTATGAACTTTTTCGAGCGGTTTCATCTCTTCGGCGTCGACCGTGATCACTTTCAACTCCGCCTTCTCGTCCGACGCCGCATATTCGCATGCCTCGCAATACGCTATCGACGATTCGCCCGACGGAGCCAACACCGTAAATTCGTGCGAATGCCCGCCGCCGATCGCTCCGTTGTCGGCTTCGACCGGTCGAAACTTCAGCCCGCATCGAGTGAATATTCGAGTGTAAGCGTCAAACATTTTTTCATACGACGCGTTCAGCCCGTCAACGTCCTTATCGAACGAGTACAAATCCTTCATGATAAATTCGCGCGACCGCATCAGCCCGAACCGCGGACGAATTTCGTCGCGATATTTATTTTGAATCTGATAGAGCATCAACGGCAATTGCTTATACGAGCGCACCTCGTCGCGAACGAGCGACGTCACGATCTCCTCATGCGTCGGACCGAGCGCGAACGGTCGGTCGTGACGATCTTTCAATCGCATCAGCTCGGCGCCGTAAACATTCCAACGCCCGCTCTCGAGCCACAACTCCGCCGGCTGCATGATCGGCATCATGATCTCTTGCCCGCCCTTGGCGTCCATTTCCTCGCGAATGATCTGCTCGATTTTTTTGATCGTCCGCCACGCCAACGGCAGATATGTATAAATTCCGCCCGCGATCTTTCTGACGAGCCCCGCGCGGAGCATCAGCTTGTGACTGACGAGTTCCGCCTCGGCGGGCATTTCGCGCAACGTCGGCGCATACAATTGACTTGCTCTCAATGACATTCACTCCTGAAATAATTTTTTCGTCGAGGATCGGACGCCCCGCACGTTTGATTGCGACGATTAAGCCGGCGTTCTTGACGGTCGAATTTTCGACGACGAATCCGCAACCGTTGACGTGCGACCGCCGATAATTTTTTCGACGAGGATCGGACGCCCCGCACGCTTGATTGCGACGATTAAGCCGGTATTCTTGACGGTCGAAGTTTCGACGACGAATCCGCAATCGTTGACGTGCGACCGCCAATAATTTTTTCGTCGACGATCGGATCATCGAAGGCAATCAATTGGTCGTCGCTCCAACCGTCGGCGACAATCTGATCCAACTCGGAAGTAATATTCTCGCCGTCAAACCAATAAACGTCCGTCGTCGGCTCAACGGGATTGGGATCGATCTCGAGCTCGCCGCTTTCAACAGCCTCACCGTTGATGTACGTCGTCCGATTGCCGTCGCCGTCCTCGACAACGACCTCCGCATCGACCGCGTCTTTCAACGTCAATTTTTTCGAGCCGACTTTCAAGATGACATCGTCGCCCTTCGTCGAGCCGCTTGTGATCGTCACGTCGACGAGACGCACAATATCATCGCCCTCGGTATAATCGAGCACGAGATCATTGCCCGCGCCGTCATACACAAACACGTCGCGACCGTCATTGCCCCAAAGCGTATCATTGCCCGCGCCGCCGATCAGCGTGTCGTCGCCGTAATGCCCGATCAAAAAGTCTTTACCCTTGCCGCCCTCGATCCAATCATCGCCCGCGCCTCCGAGAATCGTATCAGCCTTTTTGCTGCCGGTGATCTCGATCGCCTCCGCGCGGAGACTTGCGTTGACCCTGTTCGTCGCGTATTGATAATCGTCGATGGCAAAATCGCCGTCAAAGTCGTCGCTGACGATCACGGTCTTATCGCTGAAGTTAAATTCGGTGCCGTCGTCGGCGTCGGCAATCAATTCGGATTGCTCGAGCTCGAGCGCCGTCTCAATCTTATTGGCGGTCTTGATAAACGCTTGCGCCTTCTTTTCGACGCTTTTGCCCTTATCGACGGCGGTGCTCAACTGATTATAGCGGACGTTGAGCGCGGAGTATTGACTGAGCGCGAGAACTTTTTTGGCGCCGTCGGGAAGATTTTCGATGATATAATTTTCGAGTTCCGACTTGATTGTGCTCTTGACGGCGTCGTCGCCGAAAACTTCTTTGATGATCTCCTCGGCGCTCGAGCCGCTCGTGTAAAGCGCGCGGATCGTACTCGCCAATTGAACGGCGTCGGCGATGTTTTGAAGCGTGCGCAGAGTGCTGTTGGCAAAATCCTCGGCAAGGTCTTTGAGCGTGTTGAAATACGATTTGAGCGTGCTCTTGGTAAAATCCTTCCACGAGATGTCGGCGTCGTGATAAACGCCGTCGGCGTCGGTCCAAGTGACCGTCGAAGAAATTGTGCCGAGTTTGTTGAGCGTGAGAGAAATTTTGCCGGTCTTAATCGGATTGTAGGATAGTGAGTAGGTGACGCCGTCGACGGTGACGGTCTGCGGACGGAGGCTCGAAAAGGCGTCGACGATCGACGACACGAGCGATTTGAAAACGGATATGAAATTTAGAGTGGTGGAGTCCTCGACGGAGTCGGTAATTTTGTCGGCAACGGTCTCGGCGAAGGCGTTGACAACTTCGTCGGGGAGCTCGTCGTCGGCGGAAATTTTTTCCTTGATGGTGTCGATAAGGGCGGCGCGCGCGGTGTCGGTTTCATCGACTTCAATGCCGTAGAGCGTGTCGGTGATGGCGGTCTCGATGGAGTTTAGAATGTTGCGCGCCTCGGTAAGCAGTGACTCTGCCATGATTATATCCCTTCAATCTTTTTTAAAAGCAATTAGGAATTAGGAATGAGGAATGAGGAATGAGGAATTGAGGGCGTCGCCGA
>CALGGP010000128.1 GCA_937915885.1 uncultured Selenomonadales bacterium
TTGCGGCGGCGAATCCGTTTACGGACGTTCCGCGCGGACATTGGGCGTATGACGCAGTGATGCAACTTGCCGAAGCAGGAATCATCGAAGGTTACGGTGACAATACCTTCCTCGGCAATCGTAACATCACGCGCTACGAGATGGCGCAGATGGTCGCCAAGGCACTCGCTCGTGTACCGCAGACTCAGGTCACCGGTTCCAGTCGCACGGCGCTCGATAGTCTCACCGCCGAATTCCAAGATGAGCTCAACAACCTCGGCGTCCGCGTGTCGGAACTCGAAAAATATGCGGATAAAGTTGTGATCCACGGCGAATTGCGCTATCGCTATTGGAGCCGTCGCACCGAGCAATCGGATCGCAGCACATACAAAAAGAACACTGACAACTTCCAATTCCGCATTTTGCCGACGGCGACCGTCAACGACCATTGGAAATTGAAAGCGCGTTTGCAGGCCGCCAATAACATGAAGACCAACGAAAGCGGCGACTTCGCAATGAAGTTCGGCTATGCGGAAGGTACTTACGACAAATTTAAAGTCAATGTCGGTAAGATGCCGATTTACTCTAACGTCGACGACGGTCTCGTCATCGATGATTTCTTCAGCGGCGCGCAACTCGAAATCGGCAGCAAGTTGAAATTCTTAGCCGAGGGCGGTCGTTGGAAGGATGATGACGTTATCAGCAACGATCCCGCCAGCTATTGGGGCGGCGAGCTGTCTTATGACAACGGTAAACTTTATGTCGGCGGTTCGTACAGACATTTCAACAGCGACGATTTCAAGACGCGCGCCCGTTACAATACACACGGCAAAGCGGAAGATGACGCCAACATTTGGTCGGCGGGCATGACGTACAAGATCGGCTCGAGCGTGAAGGTCGCTTACTCCTACGCCGACAACACCAAAGCCGACGATTATCACAGCGCTTGGAACGCCGGCTTGAGCTACAAGGGCGCGGATAAATCGAAAGGTTCTTGGGGCGCGGGCGCGTTCTACCGTCGGCTCGGAGCAAACGCGGCGCTCGTTCCGACTTACGATACGGCGATGAGCAATGCCAAGGGCGTCGACCTGTATCTGCAGTGGGCGCCGTTCCAAAATACTTTGACTCAGATCAATTACTTCAAGGGTGACAGTCTCGAGAACGATCGCGACGTCGATGTGCTCTTCGGACGCGTCAGCTTCTTCTTCTGATCGACAATCAAAAACAATCGGATATAAATTTATGCCCCTTCGCGGGGCTTTTTTGTATAAAAAAATTATTGGAGTGATAACAGTTATGCATTACAGGACGCTTGGCAACACAGGTTTGCAGGTCAGCGAGATCGGATTGGGTTGCGAGGGATTTTCCGAAGAAAATTTTTCGATGGCTCAAAAACTTTTCGATGTCGCCGAGCAGAACGGGATCAATTATTTCGATCTCTACGCGTCGAATCCCGCCGTTCGCTCCGCCGTCGGCAACGCAATGCTCGGTCGTCGCGACAAATTCATCGTTCAATCGCATATCGGCTCGATTTGGGTCGACGGTCAGTATAAGCGCACGCGCAAGATTGACGAAGTCCGCGCGGGCTTTGATGAGATGCTCCGCCTGCTTAAGACTGATCACATCGAAATCGGAATGATCCATTACTGCGACGATCTCAAGGATTGGGATCGGATCGTCAAGGGCGGGACGCTCGACTTCGCCCGTCAGATGAAAGCCGAAGGCAAAATCAAACACATCGGCATGAGCAGTCATAATCCTCAAGCGGCGTTGGCGGCGGTCGAGAGCGGCTCGATCGAAGTGCTGATGTTCAGCGTCAATCCGTGCTACGATCTCATGCCGCCGTCGGAGGATGTCGAGCAATTGTGGGCTCCCGAGAATTACGAACATCAACTCGTCAACATGGACCCCGACCGTCAAAAATTATATGAGACATGTCAGCGGCTCGGCGTCGGGATCACCGTCATGAAATGCTTCGGCGGCGGCGATCTCCTCGACGCTCAACTGTCGCCCGCAGGCGCGGCTTTGACTGTCAATCAGTGCATTCATTACGCGTTGAGTCGACCGGCAGTCGCCGTCGTGTTGGCGGGCGCTCACTCCGTCGAGCAGTTGAAACAATCGCTGGCTTATGAGACGGCGTCGGACGCGGAAAAAGATTTTGCCACGGCGTTTGCGTCATTCCCCAAGATCAGTTGGAGCGGGCATTGCATGTATTGCAGTCACTGTGCACCGTGCCCGAAGAAGATCGATATCGCCTACGTGACGAAGTTTTTGAATCTGACGAAGGCGCAAGCGTCCGTGCCCGAGACCGTTCGGGAGCATTATGCGGCGTTGGAGCATCACGCGGGCGAGTGCATGCAGTGCGGCGTGTGCGAGACGCGTTGTCCCTTCGATGTCGAGATCAGAAAAAATATGCGCGAGGCGGCATCGACCTTCGGCTATTGAAAAGCAATGCGTAATTCGTAATGCGTAATGAAAGGGCGCTGACGCCGCAGGGTGGGAACCTCAGGCTCATTTGGGCGCCGACCTCCGTGGGCGGGAGCGGCGGCGGCGCCTTTTTTTTTCGCCGCCCTTTTGTTGACAGTGAAACTTTCGAGGGTGGGTGGGCGGGATTAATTTTTAATGAAACTTTAAGTGTCCTCTCATTATCGACCGTTATAATGCCATGAAAAATATCACATCGAAAGGATTGATCATCGTGGAAGAATTTATCCTCGACAGCAATACGGTCGCCGCCGGCTCCGACTCCGGCGATACTTTCTACATCGGCACCTCCAATTATCCCGTCGAAAACGTCACCGTCCGCTCCGACGGCGGCAACGATCAAATTTACAATCAGAACGGCACGCGCGCTTACATCGACGCGGGCGACGGCGACGATTACATCTACCTCTACAACTCCTCTTCGCAGTCGACCGTCGTCACCGGCGCGGGCAACGACTCCATCAGCAGTTTCGCCACCGGTCTCACGCAAATTAACGCGGGCGCCGGCTCCAATCTCATTCAGATTTGCGACGACGCCGATCTCATAATCCGCGCGGAGGGCGCCGCCGACAATCCCGCCGCTTACACTATCGAGTATTTCAACGGCGCATCGATCGGCGGCTCAACGCTCATCGGCGCGGGCAACGGCGTCCTCAACGGCACCGCCAACGCCGACCTCTTCATTCAAGAGTCCGGCAACAACACCATCGTCAGTTACGGCGGCGAGGATACGATCCGTTTTGCCGTCAATCGCAGTTCCGTCAACGGCGACGACGTTGTGCTGATCGGCGCTGACGGCAGTCGTCTCGTCGTCAAAAATGCCGCCGGTCATACGCTCACCGTCCAAGCCAACGAAAATTCTTCGGCAATCGCCTCCGTCTGCGGCGGCGCCTATACCACATCGCCTCAAGACGTGATCAAGAAATTCATGCACTCGCTCAATAACACAACGCTCGTCGGCATCGACGCTGTCAATGAGGCAGTCCGCGCGGCGTCCGACGGTGCGTATTTGTCCGTCAACGCGTTGATCTCCGATATGACGCTCGACGCTCGAAATCACGGCGCCAATAATTTTCTTCGCGACGATTGCGGGATCATTTTGGACAATCAAGATACGGGCGCGATCAGCGGTTGGGATGCGGGCGGCTCGACCGTCAAAACCGATGAATCGATTGTACCCGAGGACGGCGCGATGCTCAGTTTTAGCGGCAATTCGTTCACCGTCGACGGGCTCACCGTCAAACTCGATAGAGACTTCAATCGTCTCACGACCGCTCAACAGCAGATCGTTCGCGGGCTTTATACGTGGTGGACGAAGGGCGCGCTCGATCTGATCAAAGAATCCTACGGCAGCGAATTTTCGTTCGACGAGGGCGATGTAAAAACTTCCGCCAAGACGATCACGCTCGATTTTACAAACACCGGGACGGCGCTGGCGTTCGTCATGGGCGATGTCATTGACGGCGAGACCTCCGAGGTACTTTCGCTCACCGTCAACATGCGCTATTACAACTCCGTCAGCTCGAACAATGTCAACGGCGAGAGCAGCAGCGACACCGCCGGATATCTGGATCGGACGTTGGCGCATGAATTTACGCATGCGATCATGGCGGCGACCGTCAATGATTTTTATTCATTGCCCGCATATATCTCCGAGGGCATGGCGGAGTTGACGCATGGGATTGACGACGAGCGCGGCAATGATCTCGAGGCGTTGGCGGAAAATCCGTCGTATATAGTGCGGGCGCTGTCGTCGAGCGAGGACAACGTCAATTCGTTCGGAGGCATAAACGCGCCGTCGTATGCGGGCGGATATATGCTGTTGAGATATCTGGCGAAGAAATTTTCGACGGTCGAGGCAATTGATGATGGGACGGACGACGGCGACAATACTCTCGACAGCGGCGATACGGTTGTTGACGACACCACATCGATTGAAGACGACACCACATCGATCGAAGACGATACCACGTCGATCGAAGACGACACCACGTCGATCGAAGACGATACCACGTCGATCGAAGACGATACGACCTCGACGATTGGAGATGATACCGTCGACACTGTTGATAGCGGCGACGGCTCGGCGATATCGAACTCAACGGCAAATACTCTCGTCAGCGGCTCGAGCGCAGCAGAGAGCATCATCAATAATGCCGCCGACTACGTCACGATCCGCGCGGGCGACGGCGATGATTCTCTCTACAACGGTTATACTCAATACAGCACGGTTGCCTTCGGCAGCGGCACTGTTCAATCGTACGGCGGCGAATACGTTGTGCTCGACGGCGAGGGCGGCGACGATTATATTTACGTGCAGGACGGCAACCACTCAACGATTGACGGCGGCGCGGGCAATGATACCATAATCAACGGCACGGTTGCGGGCGGCGTCATTCGCGAAGGAGCATCGTACATCACGATCAACGGCGGCGACGGCAACGACGATATCAGTAACATTGCCTCGGCTGTGAGCATTAACGGCGGGCGCGGCGACGATACCATTTGGAACAATCATTCCGATGATGTGACGATTGACGGCGGCGACGGCGACGATCTAATTTCGTTGAGCGCCTACAACGGTGCAACGGTACTCGGCGGCGAAGGCGACGATACAATCACGGGCTCAGGCTCTCGTCGGATTTATCAATTCACCGATGACGACGATGATGATCTGATCGTCGGCTATCAGTCGAGCGACACCGTTCAGATTCTCGACGACGCCAATTATTTTACGCTCGAAAGCGGCTCCGACTTGATCGTTTCGCTCGACGGCGGCTCAATTACTCTCGTTGACGCATCCGATAAAACTCTCAACATCGACGGCGGCACCTTCGACATCAGTCCGCTTGCCGATCCGTTTACCAATTACACGCCCAATTCGATTCTGAGCGGCACCGCCGACGCCGATTCACTGTATAATTACGCGGGCGGTACCACCATTCGCGCGCTCGACGGCGATGATTACATCTTCTCGAGCATCGGCGACGATTACACCGTCAATAACGATTACGGCTACGTCACCATCGACGGCGGCAACGGCAATGATACCGTCGTCAGCTACGACGCTCACGTCTCCATCAACGCCGGCGCGGGCAATGATCTGATAGACATCGGCAGCCGGTCTGATGTCACCGTCAACGTCGGCAACGGCAATAATACCATCACCGGCAACGGCTCAAATCGCCTCTTTATATTCAGCGACGCCGACGCCGCCAACGTCATCACCGCCGTCAAGCCCAACGATACCATTGTCCTCAACGATGACGAAATTTATTCGACGATCGCCGCCGATGATGATCTGATCATTCGTCTCTCGCACGGGACGATCACTCTTAACGACGCACACGGATTGCCGCTGAATATCGCGGGCGGTACCGCGTCGATTGAAACCGTCGAGCCCGTCAACGAAGATATCATAAATATCGACTCGAATGTTTCAATCGCAGGCGGCGACGGCGACGATCTCATCACCAACCTCGGACGCAACGTCACCATCACCGGCGGCGCGGGAGCCGATCGCTTTCAGATGTGGCAAAATTCCTCCGCGCACATCACCGATCTCACCGACGAGGACGCGCTCGACGTATTTTCGTCCGACACGGGCGGCTTCAATTATTCGATCACGCGCGACGGCTTGACGCTCACCGACACCGTCAGCTCAATCGGCGTCACGCTCGACGGCGTCACTTCGATTGATGAGGTCGCCGATATCGAAGTCAATCTTTTCGATCTCGAGGGCAATCGGCAATCCGAAACGACGCTCGGCAATCTCGTGAACGTCGACAGCACTTTGCCCGACGGCGTCAAGCTCAACAAAAAAGGTACGACGCTCACCGTCAAAAAATCCTTCGTCGGCACTCTCAACGCCTCATATTACGGCGATTCGATCAAGACGATCAAAGCCTCGTCCAATCCGAATGCGCTCGAGCTGATCGGCAATGACAATGACAACGTGATCAAGACGTCGAAGGGCGGCTCGACGCTCGACGGGGGCGCGGGCGATGATACTCTCGTCGGCGGCAACGGCTCGGACGTTTTCATTTACGACGGTCGGGGCGACGATGTGATCAAAAAATATAAGGCGGGCGATTCCGTTATGATCGTCGGCTCGATCGACAACACGAGTATCAAGGGCTCGAATGTGATCCTCACGGTCGGCGACGGCACTCTTACAATCAAAGGCGCCGCTCGAAAAGAATTGACGATCCTCGAAAGCATTGAAGCCGCCGCATTGCCCGCCGATGATCCGTTGGCGGAGATTATGTCGACGGAGGCAGCGGTCGATCTCTCGACGGAATTGATAACCCCGTCCGCCCGCTCATGGCAGTTTGCAAACGTCAACACTCCGCGCGGAGTGTCCGCCGAACGGTCTCATAAAAATATAACGGATTTTTAATCGAAATTTAATCGTTAAGCACTTGACGATCGAAAATTTTATTGTACAATGTAATCGTGTTCAGTTATTAATTTTAATTTTTCTATCGAAAAGGAGTGAATGATTTATGGCAGATCCTATCATCAATTCGACCATCAACACAGTGGTCACCGGCACTGATGAAGACGACGTCATCAAGAGTACTCAGCTCATCGAGTGGAATGACGACGGCACGACCGGCATCATCTACGGCAACATCACCCTCGACGGCGGCAAGGGGAACGACCTCATCCTCAATTCCTCGTACAACACCTCTCTCAATGGCGGCGAAGGGAAGGACACTCTTCAAAACTACGGCTGGCAGACCACGCTCAATGGCGGCGACGGCGACGATGTGATCCTCAGCAACAACAAAACTTTCAACCTCGCACATACGCTGCTGCTCGGCGGCAAGGGCAAGGACTACATCTCTGTCAGCGGCGGAACCTCCGGCGGCTTCGCAACCGTCAACGGTGGCGCTGATGCTGATACGATCGACGTCACCGGCTCCGTCCGCACCATGATCCAGTACGCGGCGAGCGACGGCAACGATGTCGTCTACGGCTACTATGATTGCGACTCCGTCAAAATCACCAGCGGCACCGTCAACAACGTCAGCGTCAGCGCGACGACGTCGTGCTCACCGTTGGCAACGGATCGACCGTCGGCTCGATCACGCTCAAGGAGGCCGCCGGTAAAGTCCTCACCATCATCAACGCCAACGGTTCCTACACTCGTAAACAATACAATGCAAACTCCACCATCACCGCCGCCTCCTACGGCACGAGCGGCAATGATGTCATCGTCAACACCAACAACTATGCGCTCATCGACGGCGGCGCGGGCAATGATTACATCGTCGAAAGCAAAACCTATCGCACAATCGGAAATACTTGGAACGTCACCGGCAATTCCATGGTCGGCGGTAAAGGCGACGATACCATGGTCGTCAGCTACAGCACTCATTTCAAGTATACCGAGGGCGACGGCGACGACGTGATTGTCGGCTATCACAACTACAATACTTATGACAGCGTCGTCGAGATCATTTCCTCGGAAAAACCCGTCCTCCAAGAGTCCGGCAACGATTATATACTCAAAGTCGGCGACGGCTCCATCACCTTTAAAGATGCTCTTCATGATAACATTGCAAACTACATTCTCGTCTACTGGCGCACCGCTGCCAACAAACCCTATCAAGAGTTGAGGTATACTGCTCAGTCGGCGGAGACCATTGATAGCGCGCTCGACACCGTCAACAGCGCGGCAAATACTGTGGTCGAAGGCTCGGAAGGAAACGATCTCGTCACTAATAACGGCGCGGGCTCAACCGTCCTCGCGGGCGAAGGCGATGATACTGTCGTCAACAATGCCTCCAACGCTTATATCGACGGCGGCAACGGCAACAACGTCCTCTACAATAACGGCGCTAACTCCGTCGTTGAGGCGGGCGACGGAAATGATCTGATCAACAATCAGGCAGTCGGCAGCACTGTCAACGCAGGCGCGGGCGATGATTACATTTATAGCGGCAGCCTCGGTGATACCGTCGTCAAGAATGCGGTGATCAATGCGGGCGACGGCAATGATGTGCTCGAAATTTATTCTCCCGAGTCGACCATCAACGCGGGTGCGGGCAATGATACCGTCAATAACTACGGCGCGGGCAATGTGCTCGATGCGGGCGCGGGCGATGATCTGATTATCAACACCGCCGACAATGTCTCGATTAATGCGGGCGCGGGTAATGATACCATCGACAACAAAGCAATCGAAGTCAGCGACGACATCAATATCTCCACCGGTTTGGTCGATCCGAAGAACGTCACCATCAATGGCGGCACGGGCGATGATCTGATCAATCTTGGAGAATCCAGACAGGATGATGTGATCGTCTACAACGTCGGCGAAGGGCGCGACACCATTACCAACTTCCAATCCAACGACAAAGTAAAACTCGACAGCGGTGTCAGCATACTCAGTCAGGGAGCGATCAACAATGGAGCCGATCGTCGCGTTATCGTTAGCAATGACGACGGCGAAGGCACCATCATTTTCAAGGGCTTGGGCGATAAGACATTCTCCATCAGTGACGGCAATCTGATCATCGATCCGGGCAGCCCCGGCTATGTGATGGATACCGTCGTCAGCAATGACAATGCTTATATCCAATTTGAAGACGACGCCGATTGGCCGATCAACTATAACGCGCTCGTCTACGGTCAAAACTCTACCGTCAAAGGCGGCTACGGTGATGATACCATCGAAGGCTCCGACGAGTACGGCACGACTTACGAGATCGATCCTTATGGCGGCAACGACGTCATCACCAACTTCGGTTCTAAAGATAAACTCATTGTCAGCTTGGGTGATATTCTCGATACCGTCGCCAACGGAAATGATCTCGTCTTTACCATCGGCTATGAAGGCGACGATTCGGTCAGCACTATCACCCTGAAAGATGCGGCTCCTCTTCAAAATTATCTCCAAGTGGATAATTCGGAAGGGTATCCGGTGATCACCGTCGATAAGGTAGTCACCAACCGCAACACGAGTAGCAACGTGCTCATCGAAGGACAGACCACGAGCGGTAGCAGAGATCGCATCGTCAACACCGGAGCGAACGTCACGATCCGTCCGGGCGCGGGCGACGATACTCTCACCGGCTCGAACGTCTACGGCGAGGTCTTCCAGTTTAGCTACAACGACGGCAATAATGTCATCACCAACTTCGGCAAGAATGATTCGCTCCAAATCACCAGCGGCAACGCGACCGGCAGCGCTGTCGGCAATAATTACGTCTACACCATCTCCGGCGGCAACAACACCGCGACCGTCACTCTGCAGGGCGCAGGCAACAGGGAGTTCGTCAAGACCACCGTCAACAAGCTCACCACCTACACCGCCGACGTCATTGACGAGATCAATAATACTAAATCCAAAATCAAAGTCACCGGCACCGATGGACGCGAGATTATCAACAACACCGGCGAAAACGTCACCATCGAGGCAAAGGGCGGCAACGATACCATCACCGGCTCCGACTTCGGCGAGATGTATCTGTTCAGCTCGGGCGAAGGCAATAACGTCATCACCAACTTTGGCGACAATGATTCAATCTACATGACGGCGGGCAAATCCATGACGTTCGCAACCGTCGGCAGTGATGTGGTCGTCACGCTCAAGGGGACGGCGTTCACCAGTATTGAGACTTTGCAAGGTGCAGCGGGCAAGGCGTTCGTCAAGAACGGCAAGTACCTCACCGTCAAATCGGTCGACACCATCAATAACTCCAATGATGCGGTGCAGGTTGCGGGCACGGAATTTGCCGATCGCATCGTCAACAGCGGCGACAACGTTTCGATCAAACCCGGTTCTGGCAATGATACGATCGAAGGCTCCGACGAGTACGGTGAGGTGTTCTTGGTCTCGAGCGCGGACGGCGACAAGAACATCATTACCAATTTCGGAGCAAACGATTCGCTCAAGATGATCGCCGGCAAAAACCTGTCGACGCAAGTCTCAGGCAGTGACGTCGTCGTCACGCTCCAAGGCAAGAGCTTCAGTAGCAAGTATACGCTCAAGAGCGCCGCCAAGATGAATTTTGCCTACGACAAGAAGACCAGCGTCCTCACTGCCACGAGCAACGAGACCAACTACATTTACAATTACGATGACGGCAAAAAAGTGGTCGGCACCGGAAGCAATGACTTCGTCGTCAACACCGGAGCGAATGTCACGATTCAGGCGGGCACCGGTAACGACACGGTTCAGAGTTCCGCGTTCGGCGAATTGATTCAGTTCTCGTCGGCGGAAGGCAATAACGTCGTACTCGGCTTCGGAGAAAATGATACACTGCAAATGACGGCGGGCAAAACCATGACGTGGTCGACCGTCGGCGCTGATGTTGTCGTCACGCTCAAAGGTTCGGCATTCACCGGCACCGTTACGCTCGAAGACGCAGCAGATCTCAACCTTAAGAAGGTTAAGAAGAACGGCGTTTGGAATCTCGTCGTCCAAGACGCAGACCCCGCAATCGTCAACACCACCAACGATATTTGCGTCAACGGCACGGCGGCGGCGGAAGTCATCACCAACTTCGGCGACAACGTGACTGTCAACGGCAAGGGCGGCGATGATACGCTCACCGGCTCGGACGCTTACGGCGAGGTATTTGCCTTCACCGCAACCGACGGCAACGATATCATCACTAACTTCGGCGACAACGACACCGTCAAGATGACGAGCGGGTCGATCGCCTCGTTCGCAAAGGACGACGACGGCAATTTGGTCATCGCAACGCAAAACAAGACGTCCGTCGGCTCAATCACTCTGCAGAACGTTTCGGATAAGGAATTTAGGAAATTCGACGACCGGACGCTCATCGTTGAGACTGATTCCGAGCTTGCGCCCAATAGTGAGGACGGCATATTGTTTACCGGCACGCCCAATGATGATCACATGATCAACTACGGCGAGAACGTCACCATCGATGGCGGCAAGGACAATGATACCATTCAGGGCTCCGACGAGTACGATGAAGTTTATACGTTCGATGCGCTCGGCGGCAACGATGTCGTTGAAAACTTCGGCAAGAACGATCTGCTCAAGATCACCTACGGCACTCTGACGTCGTTCGTCAAGAGCGGCTCCGATTACATTGCAACGGTTGTCGACGAAGACGGCTCCACCGGAACCATCACGCTCAAAAATACTGGCGCCTATAGCTTCCACATCAGAGGCGGCGAGATCAGCGTCGATGGCAAGCAAACGATCATCAATCGTAGCATTGGGACGTTGGTTGAAGGCACCGACTTTGACGATCGGATAATCAACACCGGCGATAACGTCACCATCGGTGGACGCGGAGGCAATGACACGCTCACCGGCTCCAACGTTTATGGTGAGGTCTTCCGCTTCAGCTCCGACAGCGGGCGCGATGTGATCACCAACTTTGGAACTAACGACTCGTTGCAGATTGTCTCCGGCACGATCGAAACAGAGGTGGGCGGCGTCAACGGCGAGGATATCATCGTCACCGCGAAGGGCAACCTCTACACCGGCGCCGTCACGTTGAAGGGCGCGGGTGGTTACATCCTTGATACCGTCACCAACGACAAAGGCACGTTCCTCGTGGTCGATCAAGTCGATTACATTATCAATCGCGAGAGCAACAAAAAAGTCACCGGCACCGAAGGCGATGATTACATCGTCAGCAGCGGCGAGAACGTTTCGATTGAGGTCAAGGTCGGCAATGACACGATCGAAGGCTCCAACTTCGGTGAGGTGTTCTTGCTCAACAGTGCGGACGGCAATAACGTGATCACCAGCTTCGGCGCGAATGATACGCTGCGCATGACGGCAGGTAAATCCATGACGTTCAAAACCGTCGGCGAAGATGTAGTCGTGACGCTCAAGGGCAATGCGTTCACCGGATATGAGACGCTCACGGGCGCGGCAGGTCTCAATCTTAAGACCGTTAAGAAGAACGGGCTGTGGAATTTGGTCGTCAACGATACCAATCCGATGCTCAACACCAAGGACAAGGTGAAATTCTCCGGCACCAAGAATGCGGATTACATCGTCAACACCGGCGAGAAAGTTACCCTCGACAGCGGGCAAGGCAACGACACCATTTACGGTTCGGATGAGTACGGTGAGCTGTTCGATATTGGCTCGGGCTATGGCGAGAATGTGATCCTCAACTTCGGCGAAAATGATTCGCTTCGGATGGTCAACGGCAGGACGATAAACGGCGAAGTGGTTGGCGATGACTACGTCCTCACGCTTAAGGGCAATGTCGCGACCGGACATGTCACGCTCAAAGGCGCGGGCGATCTCAATTTCAAACAGAGCGGCAAGTTCGTCACGGTCGATCGGATCAATTACATCGACAACTACGACGACAGGACTGCGGTGGTCGGCTCGACGGGCGCGGATTACATAACCAATAGCGGAGAGAACGTCACCATCCAAGCCGGGACGGGCAATGACACCATCGACGGCAGCGTGTTCGGAGAGGTCTTCCAATTCTCGAACGTCGACAACAACAATGTGATCACCAACTTCGGCGAAAATGATACGTTGCAGGCGACGAGCGGAACGTTGAACGGCGCGAAGGTCGGCGACAATTATGTTGTGTCGATTCAAAACGGCTCGACGACGGCGACCGTGACACTCGAGGGTGCAGGCAGCTACAACTTCGTCAAGAGTGCGGATAACAAGTATTTGTCGGTCGACATTCCCGAGCCGATCGTCAATACCAAGAACGGCGTGAAAGTGGTCGGCACCGATGACGCTGATATCATCATCAACACCGGCGACAACGTCACCATCGAAGGCAAGATGGGCGACGACACCATCACCGGTTCGGATTCGTACGGTGAGTGGTTCGCGTTCTCGAGCGGCGAAGGCAACAACGTCATTACCAACTTCGGCGTCAATGATACGCTCAAGATGACTGCCGGTTTGACGATGACGACGCAAGTCTCGGGCGATGATGTGATCGTGACGCTCAAAGGCGCGAGCTATACCGGCACGGTGACGTTGCAGGGCGTTGCGGGCAATGTGTTCCAAATCAACAACAGCGCGAAGACGTTGCGCATGAGAGCGCCGTCGAACTCGAGCGCGGAGATGCCGGCGGCTGAGGACGGCTTCTGGTTCCTCGAGGACGAGACGACGTCCGACACGGTCGGTGAGGTCGATGCGATGATGGCGGAGGTCGATCTCGACAACTCGCTCGGCAAGCTCGACATTGGTACCGATCCGAGTGAATTGTTGACGAGCGTCGGCGGCACGAAGATCGAGCAGTTTGCGGCTCATTCCTCCCGTCATACCTTCAAAAAATAAAATCTCCAGCTGATATCAACAATCAGATGAAAATAGATGAGTAAAAAAATTTAAGGGGCGTCGGCTCGATGAGTCGGCTCCCCAATTTTTTTGCCCCGCACTCCCTCTCTACAGTTTTAAAACAGATAATATTCCATGCTCACGCTCTCGGTGATCGAGCCGGCGATATATCCCCAACCCTCGCCCAGCATTTCATCAAAGTGCTTGGTCAATTGATCGGCTTCGCTTGAGCGATAACCCCCCCCAGATCGGAAGAACGTCGTG
>CALGGP010000129.1 GCA_937915885.1 uncultured Selenomonadales bacterium
GGCGGGCGGGTGGGAAAATAAAACTGTCGCCGTCGGCGAAAAAAAGTTGGAGGCTGAATATGATCAAAGATTTTTGGCAGTTGTTCAAAGGATATTGGTCGTCGGAGGAAAAATGGAAGGCGCGCGGCTTGCTCGGCGTCGTGATCGCAATGAACTTCGCGATGGTTTATCTGCTCGTGCAGCTCAACGAGTGGTACAATACTTTTTACAACGCGTTGCAGAATTACGAGGCGGAGTCGTTTTGGCCGTTGGTCGGCGAGTTCAGCGCGATCGCCTTTACTTACATCATCATCGCCGTCTACGCGGTGTATCTTCGACAGCTGTTGCAGATCAGATGGCGGACGTGGATGACGCAACGATATCTCGACAATTGGATGGGGCGACAGGTTTATTATCGAATGCAATTGACGGGCGGCGCCGCCGACAACCCCGACCAACGCATTTCGGAGGACATCTCTCAATTCGTCAACATCACGCTGCAATTGCTGATCGGATTCTTGAAACAGTTGACGACGCTGGCGGCGTTCGGCGTGGTGCTCTGGGAGTTGTCGGGCGAATACACGCTCGAGCTCGGCGGCATGAATTTTGTCATCTACGGCTATATGTTCTGGTTCTCGTTCGTGTACTCGGGCGTCGGCACGTGGCTTGCGCACAAGGTCGGGCGTCGATTGATCGGATTGAATTTCGATCAACAAAAATTCGAGGCGGATTTTCGATTCAACATGATGCGCGTCCGCGAAAACTCTGAGAGCATTGCGTTTTATCGCGGCGAGCCGTCGGAGATGGAAGGCTTTTTGGAGAAATTCAAGCGCGTCATAAAAAATTATCGGGAGCTGATGACGAAAACCAAGCACTTAAATTTTTACGTCAACGGCTATGCGCAATTGGCGGTGATAGTGCCGCTGATTTTGGCGGCGCCGCAATATTTCGGAGGCGCGATCCAATTGGGCGGGCTGATGCAAACGATTTCGGCGTTCGGTCGAGTGCAGGACGCGCTTTCGTATTTCGTCGAGGCGTATGATACGATCGCTCAACTGGCGTCGGTGATCTCTCGACTGTCGGGCTTCACGAAACACGTTGACGAGACGATCGAGCTCAAGGACGGCGTCGAGCGTCGGGAGTCGGCAGATAAAATTTTTTCGATTGACGGCTTGACGGTCGGACTGCCGAATAAAAAAACTTTGATCGACGGATTGAATTTGAAATTGACGGCAGGCGAAAAATTATTGGTGACGGGCGCATCGGGCTCGGGCAAATCGACATTACTGCGGACGTTGGCGGGCATCTGGTTATACGCGAAGGGCGCGATCGAAACTCCGCGCGGAGCGAAAATATTATTCCTGCCTCAACGTCCGTACTTGCCGCTCGGCACCTTGAAACGCGCGCTGATATATCCTCAATCGGAATCGGAAGCAAATTTCTCGGGCGATCGATTGACGGAAGTGTTGACGGAAGTCGGATTGCCCGAGCTCACATCGAAGCTCGACGACGTTGACGATTGGAGCCGAATACTGTCATTGGGCGAGCAACAACGGTTGGCGTTCGCGCGAGTGCTGTTGGCGGAGCCGACGATATTGTTCTTGGACGAGGCAACGTCGGCACTCGACGAGCCGCGCGAGCGCGAGATGTATCAACTGCTGCAAAAAAAATTCCCGTCGTTGACGGTGATCAGCGTCGGGCATCGCTCAACTCTCGTCGAACAACATGATATTCAACTGTCGATAGGCGGCGGCGAATACATTCTGAGAGAGGCGCGGGCATGAGCGATCAGAGGGCGGTAAAAATTTTTGTCGACGATTGGAGAGGTCGCGGCTCCGAAAAATCCGACGCCCACCTTTTTTGGATCGCGTTGCTTCGTCTCCTTAACATTTCTCAACCCGAAAAATTTATTGCTTTTGAATTGCCGATTGACGTTGACGGACATCAATGCTTCATCGACGCCTACATTTCGACGACGCGAGTGCTGATCGAACAAAAAAGTCGGGGCGTTGATCTCGACAAGCCCGCGCGTCAATCGGACGGCAAATTTTTGACGCCGTTCGAGCAGGCAAAACGCTACGCCGATGCTCGAGCGTATTCACAGCGCCCGCGTTGGATCGTCACGTCGAACTTTGACGAGATCAGAATTTACGATATGGATCGGCGCGACGATTTGACGCCGGTCGTTATAAAATTTGAGCGGCTCCCGCATGAGTTTTCGCGGCTAAATTTTTTGGTCGACCCCGACGACGAGAACGTCAATCCCGCGCTCAAAATCTCGAAACAGGCGGGAGAATTGGTCGGGCTCATCTATCGGTCGTTTGAAAGGGCGCCGTCGACGCTCCCACCCATAACCGACGGCGCCCAACCGAGGATGGCATGCCCACCCCGCGCCGACGTCGCCCCGCAGGATCATGATTGGGCGGGACTAATAAATCGGCTTTGCGTCCGATTGGTTTTCTGCCTTTACGCCGAGGACTCCGCCATCTTCGATCGGGATCAGTTCACCGCCTACGTTCGCGCCGCCTCCGATCGTCGAGCCGCCCTTACCGATTTATTTTCCGTCCTAAACACTCCGATCGATCGTCGCGATCCAAACCTCCGCGCGGAGCTTGCCGCATTCCCTTACGTCAACGGCGATCTTTTTGCAAGCGCCGATCCCGTCCCCGAGTTCAGTCGCGAGACCGATCATTGGCTGTTGTCCGGCGCCAAAGAATTTAATTGGTTCGGAATCAGCCCGACGATCTTCGGCGCGCTCTTTGAATCGACGTTGAATCCGTTGACGCGACGGTCGGGCGGCATGCATTATACCTCCATCGAGAACATTCACCGCGTCATCGATCCGTTATTCCTCGACGACCTTCATGAAGAATTTAAATCGATCAGAAGGAAGCGGAAAAATCGGCGCCGCGAGCTGGAGATTTTTCAATTTAAGTTGGCGCGGTTGACGTTCTTCGATCCGGCGTGCGGCAGCGGCAATTTTTTAACCGAAACGTATTTATCGATCCGACGATTGGAGAATGAAATCATTCGAGAACTCTACGGGCTCGGCGCGCATTGTCGCATCGAAGTCTCCATCGAAAATTTTTACGGGATTGAAGTCAACGATTTTGCGGTGGCGGTGGCTCGGACGGCGTTATGGATTGCCGAAAATCAAATGATGCAGGAGACCGAGATGATCATTCATGAATCGATCAACTTCCTGCCGTTGACGAGCGCCGCTCATATCGTCGAGGGCAACGCTCTAACCATCGATTGGAAAAAAATCGTTCCGCGCGGAGTGGATTATATCATCGGCAACCCGCCCTTTGTCGGCTTCACCTATCAGAGCGCCGCGCAAAAAGCCGACCTTCAATCGATTTTCCCCAATATCAAAAATCTCGACTACGTTGCCTGTTGGTTTAAACGTGCCGCCGATTTTATGATCGATACGCCGACCCGCGCCGCCTTCGTTTCAACCAATTCGATCACGCAGGGCGAGCTCGTCGGCATTCTTTGGTCGAAACTTTTCGAGACCGTTCACATCGATTTTGCGCGGCGGACGTTTCGATGGTTGAGCGAGTCGGAGGACATGGCGTCCGTCCATTGTGTGGTGATCGGATTCAGCGTCGCGCCCAACGACCGAGCGAAAATCATTTATGACGGCGACCAAAAAATTATCGCGTCGAACATCAACGCCTACTTGATCGACGGTCCGAATTATTTTGTGGAGAAGCGGACGGCGCCGTTGTGTGACGTGCCGCCGATGATTTACGGCAACAAACCTTCCGACGGTGGCAATCTCATCATTGACGCCGAAGACTATGAAGACTTTATTCGACGGGAGCCGCGCGCGGAAAAATATATCCGTCGATACGTCGGCTCGAGAGAATTTATCAACGGCAAGCCGCGTTGGTGTTTGTGGTTGGTCGACGCGACGGAGGACGAGCTTCGATTGCCGTTGATCGCCGAACGCGTTGAACGGTGCCGACAAACCCGATTGAAGAGCATTTCAAAGGTTATCAGAAAGTTGGCGGCGACGCCGACGCTCTTTGAAAGTATTAATCAGCCCGCCGATAAAAATTTTATTGTGGTGCCGAGGGTGTCGTCGTCGAGCCGAAAATATATTCCGATGGGATATTTATCGCCCGATGTGATCGTCAGCAATGCCGTTTCGATCATTCCCGACGGCGATCTGTTTCACTTCGGAGTGCTGGAGTCGGTTGTTCATATGGCGTGGATGCGTGTGACGTGTGTGCGGCTGAAGTCTGATTACAATTACTCGAACACGATCGTTTATAATAATTTTCCGTGGTGTGCTCACTCCGCGCGGATTGAGGAGACGGCGCAAAAAATTTTAGACGCGCGCTCGCTTTATCCCGATTGGACATTGGCGGCGTTGTATGACGAAGAAAAAATGCCCGTGGAACTCCGCGCGGCGCATCGTGCCAATGATTGTGCGGTGCTCGACGCCTACGGCTTCGCTCGAGACATGTCGGAGGCGGAGATCGTTTCGCGCCTCATGGAAATATATCGGCGCTTGTCGAAAAAAATTGATTGACGTTGGGCGCGCGGGCTGATAAAATCTCAATCAAACGAAGACAATATAAGAGACGACCGAAGCAGTGCCGACTTCCTCCGTAATAAAACCTTGGGTTTGTTCCTTCAGAAGCCGACTAACTCCACATTAGCCGACTTGTCGAATACTTATTTGAAAGCATCGATGATCGAGATGATTTCATCTGCATTGTCCATAGGCAGGGGCAATTTTTTTTTACTCACTTTTTGATGAACGTCGGACAAAGGATCGCGAGGATGACCAGCCCGATCCCGAGTAATTCGATCGAGCCGAACACCGTCCCAAAGATGAAAAACGAGATCACGACCGACGCCGCCGGCTCCGTGGTCGCCGTCACCGACGCCTCCTCGGGCGTGACGTAGCGCAGCCCCGCGTTGAAACATAAAAATGCTCCCACCGTCGCGATCAAAACGATCCAGATCACGTCGAATCGAATGCCCGCGTCGAAAAATCCGATCCAATCAACGTCGTCGATCAGTCCGAACGTCGCCAGCCCGCCGATGAGCATTCCGAGCGCCGTCAACGAATACTGATCGATTTTGAGCGCGAATAAATGTTTCGGGTAAATGGTCGAGAATGCAAACGCCGCCCCCGACGTCAAACTCCACGCTACACACTCGAGCGGCACCAAAATTTTTGAGAAGTCGCCGCCCGTCACCAACAAAATTACTCCGATTGACGCGAGCACGACGGCGATCACGTCGCCGATTTTCGGCAGCCGACGGTTGTAGAGCGATTGCCAGATGACGACGAACGCGGGGCAAGCGTATTGAATTACCGTCGCCGCCGCCGCGCCGCCCGTCTCGATCCCTTTGAAGTAGGTGTACTGCATGATGACGACGCCGACGGCTCCGTAGAGCGCGGTATCGAGCCAACGACGCGGGTTGCGATTGAGGATCGCGATCGAGCGTCGGAGCCCGCCGAGCTTCCATGCGATCAACAGCATGATGAATCCGGCGGAAGTCATGCGAATGTTGGTCAGCTCCATCGCGGTCTTCGAGGTGTGCGCGAAAAAATCTTGCACCGCCACGCCGCCCGAAGCCCAAAAAATTCCCGCCGCTGCGACCGTCAACAGCGCCATCGTTCTATTCAATGAGATTGCCTCCAATGTTTTTTTCTGATCCGAAAAGTATTGGGGCGCCGACGACAGTGTTTATTGGGGGCGCCGTCGGCACTCCCACCCTCCGAGCGCGGCGCCCCACCGAGAACGCGGCTCCCACCCCGTGCCGACGGCGCCCATGAACGGTTGAAAGCGGCTGCCCTTTGCAGTCGGCGGCGCCCATCGTCCCAAATGTCGGCAACGGCACGGGCGGGCGGG
>CALGGP010000130.1 GCA_937915885.1 uncultured Selenomonadales bacterium
GACGGCGATGAAAAAATTTTTGACGGCACTCATCATATCGACGATGCTCGCGACGAGCGCTCAAGCCGGCACGGTCGAAACGAGCGGACGCGGCATCGATCAACAATCGGCAATCCGCGCGGCACTCCGTCAGGCGATCGAGCAAGAGATCGGAGCGGTTGTCGACAGTCAAACGCGCATCAAAAATCATCAGCTCATCGAAGAGGAAATTCGATTGAAGAGCGCGGGCTTCATCGAAGGCTACGAGATCATTTCGATGCATCAATCCAACGGCATTTTCGAGGCGACCGTTCGCGCTAACGTTCGGAGCGAGCAACTCCGCGCGGAGCTGATGACGTTGCTCGAAAAAAAATCGATCGTCGAGACCGCAATGGACGACCCGCGCATAAAAGTGATCGCGGTCGACGAACGCGGCAATCAGCTGTTCGATGTCGAGACGGAATTTATGAAGGCGCTCAAAAATCAGGGCTTCAGTCGAATGATCAGCGACGCCGACGACGCCGATTACATTGCGCGCATCGTCATCGACGACAGGACGATCTCCGCGCGGCTGATCGGCTCGACGAGCGGCGAGATCATTTGCGTCGAGACGTTTGAAATTCGTCAGAGAATGTTCACCGACACGCGGCATTGGGCGATCAAAAACGCCGCTCAACGGTTGGCGAAGGCGGCGCTCGAGCACGCGGCTCAACTCGAACAACACATCGTCATATCGATCGAGTCGACCGTCGATCCCAATCGACTGCTCGAAAGATTGAAGTCGATCGTCGGAGTGAGCGGCGTATTTCGACGGAGCCTCAACGAATTTGATGTGAACTTCGACGGAACGGCATCGGCATTGTCGGCGGCGCTCGAGCGCGAAGGCTTTATAATTCGCGAGTTGAGCTCGACGATGATAAAAATATGATCGATAGCAGGAAAAATACATCGTCATCCGACTCGGGCTCGTCGGAGTGAGCGGCGTATTTCGACGGGGCGGCAGCGGCATTGTCGGCGGCACTCGAGCACGCGGCTCAACTCGAACAACACATCGTCATATCGATCGAGTCGACCGTCGATCCCAATCGACTGCTCGAAAGATTGAAGTCGATCGTCGGAGTGAGCGGCGTATTTCGACGGAGCCTCAACGAATTTGATGTGAACTTCGACGGAACGGCATCGGCATTGTCGGCGGCGCTCGAGCGCGAAGGCTTTATAATTCGCGAGTTGAGCTCGACGATGATAAAAATATGATC
>CALGGP010000131.1 GCA_937915885.1 uncultured Selenomonadales bacterium
GGTGGGCGGGACAATAAATTTTGGAGGAACTGTTATTGGCTTATAACGATTTACGAGAATTTATTGCGGCGCTCGAGGAACGCCGACTGTTGAAACGGATCAAAACGCCGATCAGCCCCGAGCTCGAGATCACCGAGATCACCGATCGCGTCTCGAAATTCAACGATCATCGTAACGTCGCGCTCCTTTTCGAGAACGTCAAGGGCTACGATATGCCCGTGCTTATCAACGCCTTCGGCTCGTATGAACGCATGGCGCTGGCGCTCGGCGTCAATAAGCTCGACGAGATCGCCGACGAGATCAGAGAAATTTTAAAGCTCCCGTACCTCACGATGAAAAATAAATCGAGCGTCCTATCGATCCTTCAAACCGCGCGCAAGGCGATCAATTTCCCAAAATACGTCCGCAATGCGCCGTGTCAGGAAGTAGTGATGGATCGTCCGTCGCTCGATAAAATTCCGATCCTAAAATGCTGGCCTCTCGACGGCGGACCGTTCATCACGTTGCCGCTCGTCGTGACGAAAAATCCTGCGACCGGTAAACGCAACGTCGGCATGTATCGATTGCAAAAATACGATTCGACAACGACGGGCATGCATTGGCACATTCATAAAAACGGCGCCGAAAATTTTCGGGACGCTCGAGCGCTCGGACAATCGAAGATCGAAGCGGCGGTGGCGATCGGAACTGATCCGCTGTTGACTTATGCGGCGACCGCTCCGCTCCCGCGCGACGTCGATGAAATGGTGTTTGCGGGCTTCCTCCGTCATAAATCCGTCGAGATGGTCAAGTGCAAGACGGTCGATCTCGAGGTGCCTGCCAACGCCGAGATCATTCTCGAGGGCTACGTTTCGACGGACGAACTTCGACGTGAGGGACCTTTCGGAGATCACACCGGCTATTATTCGCTCGCCGACGATTATCCCGTCTTTCATGTCGAGTGCATCACGCACAGAAAAAATCCGATATACTTTGCGACGGTGGTCGGGCGTCCGCCGATGGAGGATTGCTACATGGCGAAGGCGTCGGAGCGAATTTTTTTGCCGTTGCTCCAACAGATTTTGCCCGAGATCATCGATATCAACATGCCGCTCGAGGGCGTGTTTCACGACTGCATCATCGTCTCGATCAAGAAACAATATCCGATGCACGCGCGGAAGGTGATGCACGCCTTATGGGGGACGGGGCAAATGATGAACGTCAAAATGATCGTGGTGGTCGATGCGCACGTCGATGTGCAGAATTTGAGCGAGGTCGCGTGGCGGGTGTTCAATAATATAGACGCGGAGCATGATTTAGAGATTGTGCACGGACCGCTTGACGTACTTGATCATTCGTCGCCGATGGCAAAATGGGGAGCGAAGTTGGGGATCGACGCAACAAAAACTTGGGCGGAGGAAGGGCACGCGCGCGAGTGGCCGGAGGAGATCGAGATGTCGGCGGCGGTCAAAATGCGGATAAACTTCCTCTGGAATTCGTTAGGTATTGATTGATGATAAATTTTAAGGCGCATGCAAACAATATCGCCCTGCCTCACATGATTTTCGCCCTGCCGTTCGCGCTGATTGCCGCTCTGCTCGTCACCGACGGCAAACCTGATCCTTGGACGCTGTTTTTGATTGCCGCCGCCGTCTCCACAGGTCGCGCCGCCGCTCTCGCTCTGAACAATCTCGCCGATCTCAAATACGATCGACTTCAGCCGCGCATGTCCTATCGCGCCATGGTCAGAGGTGACATAACAAAATCCGACGCCGTCATTTTTATCATCATCTGCCTCGTGCTGATGATCGTCATCGTCGCTCAACTGCCGCCGATCTGTTTAAAGCTCCTGCCGATTGCCGCCGCCGCCTTCATCATTTACCCCTTCACCAAACGTTTTACCGGCTGGTGTCATTTGTTCCTCGGATTGGCGATCGCCATGGCTCCCGCCGGCGGTTGGATCGCCTCGGGCGGTTGGTTCGATCTCCCAATGATTTTACTCTGCATCGCCGTTGCACTTTGGATCGGAGCGTTCGATGCAATTTACGGCGCTCAGGATCGCAATTTCGATCGATCGCAACATCTTCATTCGCTCGCCACAGAGTTCGGCGTCGAAGGCGCTCTTAAACTCACTCGCGCAATGCATTCGATCAGCATCATCTGCTTTTTGACTGTCGGATTGCTGATGGGCGTCGGCGCATTGTATTACGTCGGAGTTCTGATCGCCGCGCTCACTCTCATTTATCAGCACTCGATCGTCTCGCCGAATGATTTTTCCCGAGTCACTCAAGCCTACTTCATGCGCAACGGCATCGTCTCAATCGCCATGTTCGTTTGCACTTGGCTGTCATTCTTGCATTGAATGAAATTCCTATGTATAATCGGCAATATCAATCCGCATGAAGGAGGCTTGATTATGAAACTGCGCAAGGCCGTCATTCCCGCCGCCGGGCTCGGCACCAGATTTTTGCCCGCCACTAAGGCTCAGCCCAAGGAAATGCTCCCCATCGTCGACAAGCCCACGATTCAGTACATCATCGAGGAGGCCGCGTCCGCCGGCGTCGAAGATATCATCGTCGTCACCGGTCGCAATAAACGCTCCATCGAGGATCACTTCGACCGATCTATCGAGCTCGAAATGGAACTCGAGAAAAACGGTAAAGATCAATTGCTCGAGATCGTCAAGCCCATCTCCGAAATCGCCAACATTCATTTTATCCGTCAAAAACAGCCCCTCGGACTCGGTCACGCCGTCCTTACCGCCAGTCATTTTATCGGCGACGAGCCTTTTGCCGTCCTGCTCGGTGATGATGTCGTCGTCGCTCGAAAGCCCGTCCTTCAACAGATGGTCGATGTCTTCAACGAATATAAAACTTCGATCATCGGAGTGCAGCCCGTGCCCGACGACGCCGTTCATCGCTACGGAATCGTCGACGGCAAACACATCGACGACGACGTCATGAAGGTGCGCGATCTCGTCGAGAAGCCCAAGGAAAATGCGCCGAGCAATATCGCGATCCTCGGTCGATACATTTTGACGCCGTCGATTTTTTCTTACCTCGAGACGCAAGGCACCGGCGCGGGCGGCGAAATTCAATTGACGGACGCGCTCAAGCGGCTCGCCAAGGACGAGGCGATGTACGCTTACGTTTTCAAGGGGCATCGTTACGATGTCGGCACCAAGATCGGTTTTTTGCAGGCAAATATCGAGTTCGCGCTCCGCAATCCCGAAGTCGCCGACGAGCTCAAAAATTATCTCGACGCGCTCCACGATAATATGAATGAGATGCTCGATTATGATTGAGCCGCGCGGAAAATTTTTTTTTGCGTCAACAGGGATTTTTTTTCGAGTGTTGAATGATCCCTGCGATTAAATACAGCCGCTTTTCTGCACAAAAGTCAGGAGGAAACGTATGAATAAATCCATGAACTCTCTGCTCAGCAACTTGAGGGTCGCTTACAAGCTCGCAATCGTCGGCTTGATCGGACTGCTCGGGACGCTCGGGCTCGGCTACTTCGGCTATAATGCCGTTGAGTCCAACCGCGATTCGATTGTCCAGCTCTACGAACGCGATTTGAAGATGATCAACTACCTCGGTGAGGCAAGTTACTATATGCGATACTCTCAGGTGCAGGCGATTGTCGCCGGCACGTCGCGTTCATCAGAGATGTTCGCCGTTCGTCAGGAAAGGTATCGCAACGGTTTGCGCGACGTTGAGGACGCGTTGACGCATTACGCCGATACGATCAAGGGTCGAACCGAGGCGGAGCAACGTCTCACCGAGCTGCGCAGCGATTGGACGAAGTTTCAACAGATTTGCGATCGCGTGATGCAGTTGGCGGCGGCGGGGCAACACGAGCAGGCGAGCGATTATTACGATCAAGAGGCTCAGCCGGTGGCGTCCGCGATTCAGAAGCAGATCGTCACGATCAAAGATAAAATCCATCAGATCGCCGACGATGAATTTGAACATGACATGGACGACATCGAGGCGGCAATTCGCAACATGCTGATCGCGTGCGGCGTGGTCGGAGTGCTGTTGCTGATTTCGGTGGTGTTCATTTCGAAAGAGATCACCAGCCCGTTGACGGGAATGATTGAGATTTGTCGGAGTCTGGCGCGCGGCGATTTCCGCGTCGAGAAAACCGAGCGCGTCGAGCGCAATGACGAGTTCGGCGAGATGCATGACGAGCTCGTGTTGATGCGTAAGACGTTGAGCGGATTGCTCCAAAAGATAAACTCGATGACGGAGCAATTGGCGGCATCGTCCGAAGAGTTGACGGCGTCGGCGCATCAATCGGCGCAAGCGTCGGAGCAGGTGGCGAACTCGGTGACGACTTCGGCGTCGGCGGTGGTCGAGCAGCAACAGAATGTGTCTGATGCGATGCAGGCGATCGATCACGCGGCGACACTCATAAAGAATCTCAACGCGGCGGCGGATCTCGTCAAGACGGAAGTCGAAGGCGCGGCGGAGCATGCGGCGGCAGGCACGGCGGCGATCGAGGTGGCGGTCGAAAAGATTTTGAGCGTTGAGAAGATCGTCAACAACTCGGCAGACACGGTTAATAAATTAGGGCAGCGCTCGAAAGAGATCGGCTCGATTGTCGAGGCGATTGCAAGCATAGCGGATCAGACAAACCTGTTGGCGCTCAACGCGGCAATCGAGGCGGCGCGCGCCGGTGAGCACGGTCGGGGCTTTGCGGTCGTGGCTGATGAAGTTCGCAAGTTGGCGGAAGAATCACAGTCGGCGGCTCAAAAGATCGCGACGTTGATCAACGACATTCAAAACGATACGAACAACGCGGTCAGCTCGATGCACGACGGCTCGATTGCTGTCAGAGAGGGTACTCAATCGGTCGAACAGCTTCGCACGTCGTTTGAAAACATTCAAAACGCGTCGAACGGCGTCACGCAGAAGAGCCAGGATATGGCGAATGATATTCGGCTGGTGTCGAACAACACGGCGCTGGTCAAGGAGCGCTCGATGAAAATCTCCGACAACAGCAATATGGTTTCGCGCGAAATGGAGAGCGTGTCGGCGGCGTCGGAGCAGCAATCGGCGTCGGCGGGCGAAATTGCGTCGGCATCGGACGCGCTTGCCAACATCGCTCAAGATTTGCAGACTTCTCTGCAGCAGTTCAAATTCTAAAAAAGTTTATCCCACCCTTTTGTTCCTACGAACGGTTTTTTGGGGCGACGAAGGGCGACGATTGAAGGGCGCCGCCGACGCTCCCACCCCCGAGTGCGGCGCCCAAATTAGGACGGTGGTTCCCACCCCG
>CALGGP010000132.1 GCA_937915885.1 uncultured Selenomonadales bacterium
ATGCTGAACAAGCTCGACAACGGCATGACCCACAACTTCGCCATAGGTCTCCCCCAGTTCACGCTGCTGAAGTATTTCAACTTCTCACCCTCCATCTCTTACGGAATGAACTGGTATTTCCGGAGCACGGACTATAAATACAATCCGGACACGGACAAGGTGGAGAAAATCGACAGCGGACTTTTCAAGGACTTCGGCGTAACGCAGACCTATTCCGGCGGCATCTCCATGAATACGCGCATTTACGGAACCTTCAACTTCGGGAAATACCGGCGGATCCAGGCCATCCGGCACATCATCTCTCCCTCGGTCAATTTCTCCTACAGCCCGGAGAAGGGAACGGCGTTCAACGGATACCGGACCCTCGAATACACGGACATCCACGGCGAAAAGAAGACCTATGAGTACAACCGTTTCGAGGGGCAGCTCGGCGGCGTTCCGGGCAAAGGCCAGAGCGCTTCGATGACCCTTACCATCGGCAACAACTTTGAGGCGAAGGTCCGGGATTACGCGGATACGACCGGAAAGGGCAGCAAGAAGGTCAAACTCATCGACCAGCTGAATTTCTCGACGGGATGCAATTTCCTGGCCGATTCGTTGAAGTGGAACCCCATCTCGATGAACATCAGCACCACCCTCTTCAATGCGGTCAGCATCCAGGGCAGCCTGACGCTGGATCCTTACGCCATCGGTCCCGGAGGCCGGCGCATCAACAAGGCGGCCGTCATGATGGGACAGGGGCTTGTCCGCATGACCAGCGCCAGCATTTCCGCGTCATATTCCATCAGCGGCAAGGGGCACATTGACGGCAACGACGGAACCCGCAGCACTTCCGGCGGAAGCGGCGGAGGCGGCGACAAACAACGGCGCAGCCTTCATCGGCTTCATTTTTTTTGATCGCAGTCGACGCTATATCAATCCGACGGACGCCGCGCGGATCGCCCGTCATATTCCCTCGACCGTCAAAACCGTCGGAGTATTCGTCGACGAGCCGTCGGACTCCGTCAATGCGATCGCCGATCGAGCCGGGCTCGACTACGTTCAATTGCACGGACGCGAGACGATCGATTACGCGTCGACGATCGAGCGTCCGATCATCAAAGCGTGGCGTTTCGGAGATAATTTCGATGTGCAAGCGGCGAATGAATATCCGTGCGAAATAATTTTGCTTGACAGTTACGTCAAAGGGCAAGCGGGCGGCACGGGGCAATTATTCAATTGGACGGCGGCGGCGACGATGACGGAGCGCTTGACGAAGCCGCTTTTAATAGCGGGCGGCATTTCGATCGATAACGTATCGACGGCGATAAAAATGTTTCGACCGTTCGGAGTGGACGTGAGCGGGAGTCTCGAGGTCGACGGCGAAAAATCCGTTGAGCTGATAAAAAATTTTTTGAGGGCGGTGCGTGCGAATGAGGCTGAAAAAATTGGATCGGGCAATGACGGTGTGTAAGGTGCCGACAATGGAGGAGGCGCTCACCGACGGAAATTTTTTATTCATCGGTCGGACGGATCGGGAGCTGTCGGTGGTGTGCGAGACGGCGCACGTCCCGAAGGCGACGCTCGAGCGCGACGACGGCTGGCTGGGCTTCCGCATCGAAGGGCAATTGGATTTTTCGTTAATCGGAGTGCTGGCGCGGATATCAAAAGTGCTGGCGGAGGCGTCAATCGGAATCTTCGTGGTGTCGACGTTCGACACGGATTATATATTGGTGAAGGCGGCGAATTTCGAGCGCGCGGTTGAGGCGCTCACCGACGCCGGATATTCATTCGTAGAGGGATAAGCGATGAGAAATATTTTATCGGAGATCGTCGAGCAGAAGAAAATAATCGTCGACGAGGCGAAAAAAAATCTGCCGCTCGAAAAAATCAAAGCCGATCTCGAGGTCGGACACTTCCGCATGTCGCAATCGATCAAAAAGGGCGGTTGGTCGCTGATTGCGGAGTGCAAATTGCAATCGCCTGCGAAGGGGCGGCTCAATCAAACGCACTCGGTAGTGGAGCTGGCGAAAATTTACGAGGCGAACGGCGCGGCAATGCTGTCGGTGCACACCGATCCGCACTTCCTCGGCTCGAACGAATCATTCATCGAAGTACGACGGACGGTCGGATTGCCGCTGTTGAGGAAGGATTTTATCATCGACGAGTATCAGATATACGAGGCGCGACGGTTGGGCGCGGATGCGATTTTATTGATCGTGCGAATATTGGCGGCGGATCGGTTGAAAAAATTTTTGTATGTGGCTTGGACATTGGGGATGGATTGTTTGATCGAGGTGCACGACGCGGAGGATTTATCGACGGCGCTCGGGACGAACGCGGCGTTTATCGGGATCAACAATCGGAACTTGAAAACGTTCGAGACGACGATAGATCAGACGCTTGAATTATTGCCGTTGATCCCGACGGAGGATCGCTCGAGAGTGCTGATCAGTGAGAGCGGCGTCCAATCGATCGAAGACATAAAAAAACTCCGCGCGGCGGGGATCGACGGAGTGCTGGTCGGCGAGGGACTGGTGCGCGCGACGGACATTGCGGCGCAAACGAAAAGTTTTTCCAACGGTTGAGGTGAACGCGATCAATGACGAGAGTATTGATTTGGGGCACGGACGATCTGTTTAATTGGTTGATGCCGCATTATATGAGGCAAGTCTCCGTCGGCGCGATGGAGATTACCGCGATAGCCGTCCTCACGAATGCGGAACCTCAATTCATGGATTTAAGCGGCGCTCCCGCCGATGCAAACACGAATTTTGAACGAGTGATCCTCTCAACGAAAAACTATTTGATCACTCGAATGAAGGACTTGGAACGGCGAGGCTTGCCTCGAAAAATTCTCATCGACGGAAAAGTTTTCGGCGTGGTCGGCTTCGATTTTCAAACCTTCCTCGACAAGGGCGTCGTGCAAGGTCATCTGCCATCGAAAAATATTGTCGACACCACCTTTACGATATATCCGAGGACGTATTTCGGACCGGGCTTTGCGGTGACGTTCGGAACCAAGAGCGCAATCGCCGGCGCGAGCATCGACGGCGACGGCGTGATAGAGATTGGCAATTACACTCAAATCTCTTGGAACGTCGAGTTTGAAATGGATTTGGCGGTGGCTCACAGGTATAAGAACGAGGGGCATGATTATCACAGCGTTGCAATTTTTGATCCGATACACTTTTGTTTTCCCAATCCGAAGAAACCGATCCCGATCGAAAAACGGAAGCCCTGTCGCATATTGATTGGCAATGACGTATGGATCGGGCGCGGCTGCCGATTCAAAGTCACCGATCCCGATCGACCGCTCGTTATCGGCGACGGAGCCGTCGTTGCGTCCGACAGCGTGGTCGTCAAATCGGTCGAGCCTTATACGATCGTCGGAGGCAATCCCGCGCGGTTCATCAAATATCGGTTTGGCGTTGACGTGATCGAAGGACTTCAACGCATTCGATGGTGGGATTGGTCGGCGGAAAAAATCCATGACGCTTATAAATACTTCGACAACCCGCGCAAATTTGTTGCGCTGTTCGATCGATGAGCGGCGTCGATTTTTTATCCGCTTTCAACAAATTGACACGCTCGATCAACGGTGATATATTGAATCGATTTTTTACATGGGAGAATGATGCGAATGCCTGAGGCTTTTGAATTTATTTCGATCGGCTCTTACGAGCAGAGTCCGCTGATGATGGAGCTGCCCAAGCCGATGTTTGACGTCAAAGATTATTTGCCTGAAGGCGTCACCCCCGAACTCAACGGAATGATCCCCGTGCATCTGATGCAAAAAGTTCCTTGCGGCGGACAACTTTGCATCGACGCCGCCCGCGCTTGGAATGCCATGGTTCGAGCCGCTTATGAGGATAATGTTTTTCTCAATTTGAACCACCCGCTCAACACTTACAAAAATCTCCTCAATCAGAGGACTCTGTTTCAAATTCGCTTTGCCAAGCTCGATTCGCCCGCCGACGCCGCGCGCGATCGGCTTTGCGTCGAGTTCGATAACGCCATTTGGCAGCTCCGCGCGGATAAAGAATTCGTCGAATGCCCCGGCGTCAACACGCACGGCTATGCGCTGGCGGTGTTCATCGTCAACGGCATGCAAGAACCCGCGCGTTCGTGGCTCGACAAAAACGCCGCCGACTTCGGATTCGTCCGCGAGTACGATTTTATTCCCGGGCGTTTCGTCTACATCAAAAGTCGCGAGGCAATTCCTCAACGCGTGCTCGAGATTGAAAATCTGCCGCCCTATCAAAAATATCCCGCCGCGCAGATCATCAAATACAGCGGTTGCAAATGGTTGAAGACGCCGCCCGCCGATTGGTACTGTACGGGAATATTTCACTCCGAGCCCTGTAAATTGGGCGCAATGGTCGTCATCGATCAGGGCAGCGGGATCGGCATGAGTGACAAAATGCTTGAGGTGCTCAACCGTCAATGCAAGGCGGTCGTTTGCACCGAGCCGACCGACGTCATAAAAAATTCCGGCATGCCTGTTTTGATCTCGACGAACCTTAAAGAGACCGTCGATAAACTGATGACGATGTTCGAGACGGTGCCGCCCGAAAATCCGTCGGACGAAGTCACGCTCGATGTTGCGTCCAACGAACGCTTGAATTTCTACAGGAAAGTCAATCCCGAGGCGGTGATTTTCGAGCGCAAAAAGAAAATCGCGAAATTCCTGCTCGATATTCCTTTCGAGGACGTCAAGGACGCGCCCTCTCAGTCGTGGTACAAAGAATATCACGCGTTGCTGTCGATTCGGCTCAAAAATCCCGCGTTGATCAATCTCGGTCGACAGTTTTGCGATGAGCTCATGCAGTGGTATAAATTGCGTCCGCACGATCATGAGCGCGAATTGGCGGTGCTCGGCTTCATTCAATTCCTCGATCCGACCGAATTGACCGTGCCGTTTAACCACCACATTTGGCATAAGGATTTGATCACCGACGTGAACGGCGTTTTCACTCATCAATTCACGCGAGCCGCTTACACCGACGAAGATATTATCACCTATTATTTGGCGCGACAGCAGAATTGGAAACACGGCAAACGCAAAATGCGCATCGTGTTCATTCTGCACTCCGTCAACAAGGCTGAAAAGATGATGCCGGTATTTGAAGCGTTTCAAGCGCGCGATGATGTAGAAATATCGCTTGTCGTTCATCCCTCCTCCGATTACAAATACGGTGACTTCGGTTGGAATTATTTTCGCAACACCTTCCCCAATGCAAAAGTTTACGGCACGACGACTTTGTTTGACGTTCGCAAGTTGAAGCCCGATTATGTGTTCTATCGGACGCCGTACGATTTCAGAAGACGTTTCGGCAGTTTCATGCAGAACGACACGATACGATTTGCTAAATTATGTAATATCAGCTACGGCGCAACGCTGGCGCATACGTTTGTAGATCGGCTGCTTGATGAGTTCCCGACGTTTTATCGGAGTTTGTACTTCATGTTTTGTTCGTCGCCGACGGTGAAGAAAAAATTTGAGGAACGTTATCCGTCGAATGCCGAAATGGGCTATCAGCATTTTGAATTTCCGGGGTATCCTGTCGTCGACAAAGACCCTCTGCCGATGGATGAGCACTCGAAAAAAACAATCCTGTGGACGCCGCGTTGGAGTTACGAGCCGCGCCTCGGAGGCAGTCACTTCCTCGAGTACAAGGATAATTTTGTCGAACTCCGTCAAAGATACGGCGACAAAGTAAATCTGTCGATGCGCCCGCACGAAAATACCTTCCGCGATCTGCAGGAGAAAAAATTGATCACCGCCGAAGAGATTGACGCCTATAAAAAATCGCTCACAACAAACGATATCAAATTGTACTCGACGACGTACGATCTCGATGAGCAATTCCGAATTACGGATATTCTGCTCGCCGATTATTCCTCGATCCTGATAGTTTATTTCTTGACGGGGCGTCCGATAATTTATTGCGAGTTCGCCGGCGCGGTGCCGTTCGACGAGTACAAAGAGATGTTCGAGTGCATGTATATCGCGCACAGTTGGGACGACGTGTTGAAATACCTTGACGATCTGATTGCGGGCAACGATCCGCTTTATGAGCGTCGCCAAAAAGTGGTGGCGGAGCTGCGGGCAATGCACGAGGGCTCCGTTCGGAACATCGTCAATCTTGTGGTGGAAGACTTCAAGAGTTGTGAAGATGACAGTATCGACGAAAGGATTTTTGACGATGAGCGTTGGTTCTAATTTGCCGAAACCTTTGATAGACGTAAAAGAGTTCCTGCCGGCAGAAATCTCGCCCGTTCAAAACGGTATGGTGCCGATCGCGTTGATGCAAAAAATTCATTGCGGCGGATTGCTTTATGCCGACGCGGCGCGGGCTTGGAACGCGATGGTTCGAGCCGCATCAGAGGATAAAATTTTTATCAACATCTCGTTCTCGCTCAACGCCTACAAGCCTCTTGATTCGCAACGGAAATTGTTCCTGTCGAGATTTGCCGTCGTCGATCCGAAAAGCGACGCCAAGCCCGACGCCGTCCGCGTCGAGTTCGACAACAAAACTTATGAATTGCAAGCCGGCAAAGAATATGTCGAATGCCCCGGCAAAATGTCTCACGGTTTCGGACTGGCGGCTTTCATTGTCAACGGCAGGGATCGCAAAGTTCGAGCGTGGCTCGACAAGAACGCGGCGGAGTTCGGATTCGTCCGCGAGTATGATTTTATCCCGGGGCGTTTCGTCTACATCAAGTCGCGCGAGGCGATTCCCGAGCGGGTGATCGATATTGAAGGTTTGCCGCCCGAACCGCGATATTCCGCGCTGTTGATCGCAAAACGTACCGGCGCCAAATGGCTCAAGACGCCGTCCGACGAGTGGAGTTGCGTCGGCATGTTCACCGACGAGGCGTATCGTTCGGATGCGCTTGCCGTCATCGATCAAGGTGAGGGGATCGGCATCAGTGAGAAGGCGTTCGGCGGCATTTTCCGTCAATGCGCGGGCGCCGTCTGCACTCACGCCACCGAAGGGCTTGAAAAGCTCAAATGCCCGATCCTTGTCACGGACAATTTGAAGAGCACGGTTGAAAAATTGTCCGCGCTGTTCAACGACGCGTTGAGCGCCGACGCGAACGCCGACGACAAAGAGAGTGAGGTTGTCCGCGCCCGAGTCGACTTCTACAAAAAAATTACGCCGGAGGCGCGCATATTCGAGCGCAAAAAGAAAATCGCGCAACGCCTTCTCGACATTCCCGTTGAGGATTTGAAGAATGCGCCCGAACAGTTTTGGTACGATGAATATTTGTCGCTCCTTCAAATTCGTCTCGAAAATAAGGCGTTGATCGCGCTCGGCAAGGCGTATTGCAAAGAGCTGTCGAAGTGGTACGATGAGCGCCGACGCAAAAACGAACGCGAATTGGCGGTGCTCGGACTCATTCAGTTTATCGATCCGCTCGAATTGAAGGTGCCTTTCAATGAAAATCTTTGGCATAAGGATTTGATCACCGACGTGAACGGCGTCTTCACTCATCGATTCACGCGCGTAGCGAACAGCGATGATGAGCTGTCGACGTATTATCTCGCTCGTCAGTCGGCGCGCAAGCATGGTAAACGTAAGATGCGTATCGTTTTCTTGATCGATTCCAACGGCACAAGCGACAAGATGCTTTTGATCTACGACGTCATTCGTCAGCGCGACGACGTTGATTCGTCCATCTGTCTTTATGCGGCGGACAACTACGAGTTGAACAATAAGTGGTTCGATTGGTTTTATGCGCATTATCCCGACGACAAAATTTATACCTTCAACAGTTTGTTTGACCTTCGACGGTTGGAGCCGGATTATATTTTCATTCAAGGTCCGTATGATTATCGTCGACAAACGCCCGGGCTGTCGTCAAGCGACCTTGTAAAATTCACCAAGGTGATTCATCTCAGTTACGGGGTGACGCTGTCGCACATTTTCATCGAGCGGCTGATTGGTTCGCTGTCGAATTTCTATCGCAACGTCTATATGATGTTTTGTTCGGGCGAAACTGTTCGGAAGAAGCTGATCGAGCGGTTTGCGGACAACACGGCGATGAAATATCAGCACTTTGAAGTTCTCGGATATACGGCGCTGGCGAAACCTCCGTTGCCGCAAGACGAACACTCGAAAAAGACGATCCTTTGGACGCCGCGTTGGAGTTATGAGGCGCGCACCGGAGGCAGTCACTTTCTCGAGTACAAGGATAATTTTGTCGAACTCCGTCAAAGATACGGCGACAAAGTAAATCTGTCGATGCGTCCGCATGGCAACACCTTCCGCATTTTGAAGGAGCATGGGATGATCTCGCAGGAGGAGATCGACGAGTATAAAAAAACCGTCAAGGATAACGATATAGAACTTTATTCGGCGTCGTTCGACCTCTATGAACAGTTTCGATTGACGGACATTTTGATTGGAGATTATTCTTCGATTTTACCGGTGTGGTTTATAACGGGGCGTCCGATAATTTACTGTGTCAATCCGAGTGCGACCTTCTTCGACGAGTACAAAGAAATGTACGAGTGCATGTACATCGCGCAAACTTGGGATGAAGTGTTAAAATATCTCGACGATCTCGTCGCGGGCAATGATCCGCTGTACGAGCGGCGGCAGAAGGCGGCGGAAAATCTCCGCGCGGCTCATGCGGATGCGGCTCAAAAGATCGTCGATCGGATCGTCGAGGACTTCAGGCAATGCGAAGACCCTAATCTCGACGGTTGACAGGTTTAACTGATGAGGACGGGTGGGCGACGATGAAAGGGCGCCGCCGTCGCCCCCGCCCACTGTGCTCGGCGCCCAAATGATTCAGCGGTTCCCACCCGGCGTCGGCGGCGCCCGAATTTTGTGGGGCGGGCAAAAATTTTACGCTCGAATGATCAGGAAGGCAATCAAAAAAATTAACTCGGATTGGAGCTCGACGGCACCGTAAATGTCGCCCGTCACTCCTCCGAGTTTTTTCTTCGCGTAATATCCGAAGTAAAACGCATACATAAACGCCATCATCGATCCCATCAATGCCGTCAAAAAAATTTCTCCCGATGCGATCATCAACGGCGCCAATAAAATTATCGCCTCGACTGTCGAAAAAATCATCGTTCGACCGTCCGTCCGATCCGAAAACGCTTTACCCATGCCCGACGCTCGAGCGTACGGAAATAATCCGATCACAAACACCATCATCAGCCGCCCGACGATCGGCATCGCGTAAATCGCCGTCAATAAATTTTCCGTCGACAGCCCCGCCAATTCTCCCAACGTCGCAATTTCTATCAGCGCCAACGTCACGAAACTTACAACGCCGAACGCGCCCACCCGACTGTCCTTCATGATCTCCAACATTCGCTCCCGATCACGTCCGCTGAACAGCCCGTCAAACGTGTCCATAAATCCGTCGCAATGTATTCCGCCCGTCAACGCCACCGTCAATAAAAAAATCAGCCCCGCGTAAAATGTCGGCAAGCGCCCGCCCGTCAATTCGATCGCCGAAAACATTATTGCGACGTATATCAGCCCGAGCACCGCGCCCACCGCAGGAAAATATCTCACGCTCCGACCAAAGTCTTCTTCCGTCCACTCCGACTGTCGGACAATCGATATCCGCGTCAAAAATTGCAGCCCGATTAAAAACGCCCGCATCGATCAATCGAGCTCCACTTCGACGACGCTCCGCGCGGAGATCGTCCTCGGCACGTCGATCAGCCGCTGATTCGTCGACCCGCAAAAATTCAACGTCAAATCCCGTCGATCCTCGATAAACGGTCCGTCCACCAGCACATCAACGTAACTCAAAAAATTTTTGATCTCGTCGACCGAAAAAATTCCTTCGACGCCTCCGATCAGCTCCTCGAACGTGAAGCCGGTGTAGCACCACACCGTTAAGCCCATCGACTTCACCGCGCGCGCCAACTCCGTCATGCTCGGCAATTGACACAGCGGCTCGCCGCCCGTCAATGTCACTCCGCTCAACAACGGATTGCTTTTGATCCGATCGATCAACTCGTTGAGCTCCATCAATCGCCCGCCGTCGAAGTCAAACGTCTGCGGATTATGACAGCCCGCGCAATGATGCGGGCACCCCTGCACGAACAGCGCAAAGCGAATGCCCTCGCCGTCGACGTACGACTCCTCCTCGATGCCTGCCACTCGAACCTGCAAACCTCATCGCCTCTATCCACTTTGTGGTTGCAAACTATAGCAGAAGTTGTTAAAATTTCAATGAAACGCGCGGGCGTGAACGCGTTGACGACGGGAGGGGTGGGCTTGACGGAGTGCGCGATAAGAGAACTCCGCGCGGAAGAAATTTTTTTGCTCGACGATTTTTTATACGAAGCGATTTTCATCCCGCCGAACGTCGAGCCGCCGCCGAGATCGATCACTCAAAAGCCCGAGCTGAAAATTTACGTTGAAAACTTCGGCGCCAACGAACATGATAACAGAAACGCGCGGGCGTGAACGCGTTGACGACGGGAGTGATCGGCTTGACGGAGTGCGCGATAAGAGAACTCCGCGCGGAAGAAATTTTTCTGCTCGACGATTTTTTGTACGAAGCGATTTTCATACCCGAAGGAGTGGAGGCACCTGATAGGGAAATCATAGAGCAACCGGAGCTGAAGCTTTACTATGATAATTTCGGAACCGGCAGCGCGGACTTTTCGTTTGTTGCGGATGTTGACGGAAAAGTGATCGGCGCTGTCTGGACAAGGATCATGAATGACTATGGTCATGTGGACGATGCAACTCCGTCATTTGCCATCTCTCTTTATAAAGAGTATCGTGGGCAGGGCATCGGAACGAAGCTGATGAAGGAGATGCTGGCTCTGCTTAAGGAAAAAGGGTATAAAAAGGCTTCGTTGGCGGTACAGAAGGCTAACTATGCCGTAAAGATGTATAAAAATGTCGGGTTCAAGATCGTCGATGAGAACGCCGAAGAATATATTATGGTATGCGAGTTGTAAGGAGAGATCAGACATTGGCATCGAGCAAAGAATACCTGGACTTTATACTGGAGCAGCTTTCAGAAACTGATGATGTGACCTATCGGGCGATGATGGGAGAATACATCATTTACTATCGCGGCAAGATTGTCGGCGGCATTTACGATGACCGTTTTCTTGTGAAACCGACAAGATCCGCTGCGGCGATGATGCCGAATGCGGACATGGAACTTCCGTATGATGGCGCAAAAGAGATGTTGCTTGTGGATGATGTGGAGAACAAGGATTTTCTCCGAGAACTGCTGGAAGCCATGTATGAGGAGCTTCCTGCCCCGAAGAAAAAGAAGAAATGAGGATGTTATGGCACTTGAAACGGAACGTCTTATCCTTCGCCGCTGGGAAGAAAGCGATGCGGAGGATTTATACAAATACGCCTGTGATCCCGACGTGGGGCCGATTGCCGGGTGGCCTGCACATAAGAGCGCTGACGAGAGCCTTGACGTGATTAAAAACGTACTGAGTGGCAAAGAGGCGTATGCTGTCTGTCTGAAAGAAGACGGCAGGGCTATCGGTGCAATTGAGCTGAAACTGAACGGGCACACCGACATGACAGACCGTGATGATGAATGTGAGATGGGCTACTGGCTGGGCAAGCCCTTCTGGGGGCGTGGGATAATGCCGGAAGCTGTAAAGGAAATGCTCCGCCACGCTTTTGAGGACTGCGGTATGCAGAAAGTCTGGATCGGCTATTACGAGGGCAACACTAATTCCAAGCGTGTTCAGGAGAAATGCGGATTCCGCTATCAGTGGAGGTCGGAGGATGTGGATGTACCGCTGATGCACGAGAAAAGGACAGGTCATGTAAGCAGCCTGACAAGGGATCAATGGGATTGGGACAGGCTGTATGAAGCGGCAAGGGCTGTTCTTGCGCCCCGCAGGATATCAGACTATGTGACAGCAGGGGAGGTGTCTGCCGCTGTCCTCTCAGCCTCCGGGAAGATATATACAGGTGTATGCATAGATACCTGCTCTACGCTTGGGATATGCGCCGAGAGAAACGCCATTTTCAATATGCTTACAAACGGTGAGCAGACGATAGCAAAGGTGCTGTGCATACCCCCGGTAAAAGGCAGGGGTGCTCCCTGCGGAGCGTGCCGTGAGCTGATGGTTCAGCTGATGCCGGACAGCTATAAGGACATAGAGATAATGCTGGACTATGAAAGTGACAGAGTGATGACCTTAGGCGAGCTGACACCCGAGTGGTGGATCAGATACTGACTTTTGTCACAAAGATGGACTATGCCCCACAAAGGGCTTATACTATGCTCTTCTTAGTATAAGGTCTTTGTGGGGCTCCTTGCCTGTTATAATGAGATCATCAGGATCTATTCAATACCAGTGTGAATATCATGGAAAGCAATGCGGCAAACAAGGGGTATCCTATAATGGTAACTATGATTTTTTTGACCCATGTATTTTTATGGATATATGGCATCAGATCCTCTGTTCCCGGTATCAGCCACGCTTTCGTATGTCCTACCCAGTACCAGTCTATAAACACGCGGTCAAATAGTCCGCATAACAGATACATTACAGTTAATTGGATAAACCCGTCAAAAAAAGTTTCCGCACCATTTACAACGAACACCATTAACGGAGCAGCTACGATAAGAAAGAACATCAATACTAAACCTGATACAATATAATTCCGTTTGATCTCGTTTTCTGTGATTAGTCCCAACTCAACAACACGATCTTTGACCGGCTGCTCATAGTAATGAACACCGCCGACTGCACCGTTTCGAATGTTTATGACACATACAAGCAGTAATACAAAATTACTTGATGTAAATGGAATTATCGAAAAGCTTATGACTACAGAATATGTAAATGCAGCATTGGGGGAGAAAAAGTGAAATTCTTGATACTTGGCTGCAATGGTATGGCAGGACATATGATCAGCCTTTATCTGAAAGAACAAGGGCATGACGTTCTGGGTTTTGCACGATCAAAATCACAATTGTTTGAGTCAGTGATAGGTGATGCGCAGAATATTGCATTCATGAAGGAGCTTATTGGAATTGATAAGTTTGATACAGTCATAAACTGCATTGGTCTTCTGAATAAATCTTGCGATGAGAATAAGGCGGCAGCTGTTTATCTAAATTCATATTTTCCGCATCAGCTTGCTCAACTTACGGAGGGCACTCATACACAGATAATCCATATGAGCACTGATTGCGTTTTTAGTGGGAAGAGAGGACAATATACAGAGAATGATTTCCAAGATGGTGCTACATTCTATGATCGAACAAAAGCTCTTGGTGAGATTATGAGTGATAAAGACTTGACGATGCGTCAGTCTATCGTTGGTCCAGATATTAACCAGAAGGGTATAGGA
>CALGGP010000133.1 GCA_937915885.1 uncultured Selenomonadales bacterium
AACCGCTTCCTCTGTTGGGCGCTGTCGTTCGGGGGTGGGAGCGTCGACGGCGCCCACAAAAAAAATGTCGAGATTAAAAATTTGAAAGGAGTGATCCGTCGATGAAGAAAATTTTTTTATTGATCGCGTGTCTGCTGCTCAATCTGTCGACGGCGAGCGCGGACGATCCCGAGCCGAAGAAAACTTTCGAGGTGCAATTCGAGCGCTTCAACGGTCATATGTTCGACAAGCGCAAAGTCAATAATTATAATGTGCATGTGTTTCAGAAATTCCACGATCATCGGGCGCTGTCGGTGTATCGGGGCTTGACGTTCATGCGCGCGACGGGCTACATCAGAACGCACAACAATGATGATCTGCTCGAGAGCGGCGCGGTCGGCTTCGGACCGGCGCTCATGCTCCGTTGGACGCAACCGATCAGCGGCAAGTTGGCGATTGCGGGAGATTTTACGGGCAGTCTGTTGGCGTGCAATCACGCGCACCCCGCGAACGGTCGAGCGTACGGATTTATGTGGCGCGTGGGACCGCGTCTGTTGTGGCAATACGACGACGATGATTCGGTGAGCGTCGGCTACTCGGTCAGTCATTTTTCAAACGGCACGCGCAAGTCGCACAACCCGGGCTATAACAGTGTCGGCGTCACCGTCAACTTTCAACATAAGTTTTGATCTCCGCGCGGAGTGACATTTTCTCCCGCCCACCCGCCCCTAAAAGCTATCGCTTTTGAAACGAAAGGCACCGCCGACGCGGGGCGGGACTGCTGAAAAAGTCGGGCGCCAGCCGACGCGGAGCGGACGTTGCTGAAAAAGGCAGGCGCCCCCTTTGCGGGTTAGACGGCACTAAAAAAGACGGGCGCTGACGACGCGGGTGGGAATCACGGGCTAAGTTGGGCGCCGACATCGGGGGGCGGGAGCGTCGGCGGCGCCCCATGAAATCGTAAAAAATTTTTTTGAGGAGAGATCATATTGTCAGTAGAACTCGTAACGGTGCCGACGCGCATCTTAACTCCGAAAGACGACATCGTTGACATCATGGAACGCTACACCAAAAATAAAATCGGTCCCGACGACGTTGTCACCGTCGCCGAAAGCGTCGTGGCGATCACGCAAGGCATGATCATTCGCCCCGACGAGATGGAGATCACCGAACTCGCTCAACTCTGCTGCCGCTTCATTCCCGACTACGGCTCGCTCGCGACGCCGCATGGCATGCAGGCGCTGATGCGCGTCGAGGGCAAATGGCGCGTGGCGGGAGCATTGTTGCTTGGCTTCCTCGGCAAATTGATCGGAGTGCGCGGATTGTTTTATAAGTACGGCGGACGTCAGGCGGCGCTGATCGACGATTGCACGGGAACGATGCCGCCGTTCGATAAATGCGTGGTCTACGGGCCCGACAAGCCCGACGAAGTTGTAGCGGCGCTCAAGGATCGGCTCGGTTGTTTCGGAGCGATGATCGCCGACGTGAATGATCTGAAGCGTTCGCGGATCGTGGCGGCGACGCCGGGCATGAACGCTCAGCTCGCGTCCGATCTTTTGCTCGACAATCCGTTCGGCAACGCGTCACAGAAAACGCCGATCTGCATCTTGAAAAACTTTCGTCAGTACCAAGAATCCAAGGGGGCTTGACGTTGAAAAATTTATTGAATCGGGACGCGTGGGCGGAAGTCAATCTGTCGGCGATCGAACACAATTTGCGCTCGATCCGTCGGCACATCGATCCGAAGGTAAAATTGTGCGCGGTCGTCAAGGCGGACGCCTACGGACATGGAGCGGTCGCCGTCAGTCGATGCGCGCTCGACGCGGGCGCCGATGTGTTAGCGGTGGCGACGGTCGACGAGGCGCTCGAGCTCCGCGCGGAAGGATTTACCGTTCCGATCTTAATCCTCGGATTGATCCCCGCGCTTGCCGCCGACGCCGTTGTCCATGAAGACATCACGACGGCGGTTGCCGATCTCGAGTTGGCAAAAAAAATATCCGACGCCGCCGTCAGGCAGGATCGGATCGCAAAAATTCATCTCAAACTCGAGACGGGCATGGGACGCATCGGAGCGTCGGTCGAAGACGCGGCGACGTTGGCGGAGTCGATTGCTCGACTGCCGAATGTCGAGATCGAAGGCGTCTTTTCGCATTTCGCCGCCGCTGATACCGTCGACAAAACTTTTACCCGTCAACAGATCGGATTGTTTCAACGGGCGATCGATGCGATCGAAAGTCGCGGGATAAAAATTCCGATCAAACACATAGCGGAGTCGGCGGCGATACTCGAAATCCCCGAGGCGCACTTCGACATGGTACGCGCGGGCATCATCACCTACGGGCTGTATCCGTCGGACGAAGTCAAGCACACGATCGAGTTGCGCTCGGCTATGACGTTGAGGGCGCGGGTGGCGTTCGTAAAAAAAATTCCGCGCGGAACGTCGATCGGTTACGGTCGAGAGTTCGTTGCGCAGAGAGATTCGATCATTGCGACGTTGCCGCTCGGCTATGCGGACGGCTACATCAGAGCGTATAAAGGATTTTGCGTCGAGATTAACGGGCGTCGGGCGCCGATAGCGGGGCGCGTGTGCATGGATCAAGTGATGATCGATGTGACCGATCTCGACGGAGTGAAAGTCGGCGACGAAGTAATTTTATTCGGCTCGCCGACGCTGACGATCGACGACGCGGCTCGGCATCTCAACACGATCAATTACGAGATCACTTGCCTCGTGTCGCCGCGCGTCCCGATCAAATATGTCAATCAGTTGTGAATCGGAACTTCTTTGAAGAGCAGGCTCACCGAACGGTGCGCTTGAATGTTGAGAATGACGTCGCCGATCGATTCTGCCATTGAGAGCACTTCGATCTTCGGCGAATTTTTTTCGGGCGGCAACGGGATCGTGTCGGTGATGATCAATTTTTCGAGCACGGATTCGTTGATGCGTTCGACGGCGGGATCGCTCAACACCGCGTGAGTACACGCCGCGAATACTCGAGCCGCGCCCAATTTTTTAAGCGCCAATGCTCCTTTGCAGAGGCTGCCCGCCGTGTCGACAATGTCATCGATCATAATCGCGGTCTTGCCTTTGATGTCGCCGATGATGCCCATAACTTCCGCTTCGCCCGGGCGCGGACGGCGCTTTTCGATGATCGCAATCGACGTGTGGAGATAATCCGCCAGCCGACGAGCGCGAGTGACGCCTCCGAGGTCGGGGCTGACGACGACCGCGTTCTCGTAATTTTGAGCGTTGAGATAATCGGCAAGCACCGGCGCCGCCGCCAAATGATCAACCGGAATGTCGAAGAAGCCCTGAATTTGACCGGCGTGAAGGTCGACCGTGATCACGCGCGTCAAGCCCGCCGCCGTCATCAGATTTGCAACCAACTTTGCGGAGATCGGCTCACGCCCGCGCGTCTTACGATCCTGTCGAGCGTAGGCGTAATAAGGGACGACGGCGGTGATCGAATGAGCCGAGGCGCGTTTGCAGGCGTCGGCGATGATCAGCAAATCCATCAGATTATCGTTGACGGGCTGCGACGTCGGCTGGATAATAAAAATATCTCTGCCGCGAATGCTTTCGTTGATCATCACTTGAGACTCGCCGTTGTTGAAACGCCCGACCGTCATGTCGCACAGATTGACGCCGATGTAGTCGGCAATGTCCTGCGCCAACTTGGGATTGGCGTTGCCCGTCATCAGACAGAGTTTGCTCAGATCGACCGATTGATTGTTCATTGCTCGTGTCACTCTCCAAAAATATTTTTGCCCACCCGAAAGGCAATTAGGAATTAGGAATGCGGAATTAGGAATTAGGAATTAGGAATTAGGAATGCGGAATTAAATAGCGGGTGCTGTTGCCAAAATTTATGCGCCGCATTCGTGGATGGAAGCAATTGACGGTGCATTGCGAAGAACGGTCGCCGCCGACACGGGGCGGGAACCGATGAAAAGTCGGACGCCGAACTTCCGTGGGCGGGCTTTGCGAAAAAAGGGGGCGTTGCCGACGCGGAGCCGCCGCCGTTGACAAAGTCAGACGCCGCACTCAATGGGCGGACGAAGAACGGGCGCCGGCGATGATGGTCGCTGTCAAAAGTTGTGCGCCGCGCTTGTGGACGGAAGCGATTGACGGCTCGTCTCGTTGCGAAGGAAGGGCGCCGCCGACGCGGGTGGGCATTGCTGCCATAATTGGGGCGCCGCGCTCGGTGGGCGGGAGCGTCGGCGGCGCCCCATATAAATTTATTTCCGTTTATCCGCCCAATCGGCGTAGTTGACTTGCCGCGCTCGAGCGATCGCAAGATTTTCTTTCGGCACTCGTTTTGTGATCGTCGAGCCCGCTCCGATGTACGCGCCATCCTCGACTTCGACCGGCGCGACGAGATTTGTATTGCAGCCGACAAACACATTGTCGCCGATCGTCGTCCGATATTTTTTCTTGCCGTCGTAGTTGCACGTCACCGTCCCGCAACCCACATTGACGTTCGAGCCCATATCGCAATCGCCCAGATATTGAAGATGCGGCAACTTCGATCCCGCGCCGATGTTGGAGTTTTTGATCTCGACGAAGTTTCCAATCTTGACTTTGTCCGCGATCTTCGTCCCGGGACGCAAATGCACATACGGACCGATCGTCACTCCATTGCCCACCTCGCAATCATGCCCGTAAACAAATTGCGCCGTCACCCGATCGCCTATCGTGATGTTCTGCAGCCGACTGTTCGGACCGATCACGCAATCGCGCCCGATTTTCGTCGCGCCTTCGATCCACGTAAACGGATAAATCACCGTGTCGCGATCGATCTCAACGTCGGCGTCGATGAATGTGCTCGACGGATCCATCAGCGTTACGCCGTCGGACATCAATTGATCATTCTTCCGACGACGGAGAATTTTTTCGGCGACTGCCAACTGTTGACGCGAATTGATCCCGAGCGTCTCCGTAAAATCGTCGGCGATCACCGCATTGATTTTGCCGCCGCCGTTTTTGATAATCTCGAGCACGTCAGTCAGATAATATTCGCCCTGCGCGTTGTCGTTGGTGACTTTTTCGAGCGCGTCAAACAAAATTTTTACATCGAAACAATAAATGCCCGTGTTGACTTCGCGGATTTTTTTCTGCTCGTCGTCGGCGTCCTTGTGCTCGACAATTTTTTCGACCGTGCCGTCGTCCGCGCGGATTATTCGACCGTAACCGTCGGCATTGGGCATCATCGCCGTCAACACCGTCGCCTTGACTTCGGCTTTATTGTGCTCGTCGACGAAGCGCGACAGCAAATCCGACGTGAGCAACGGAGTATCGCCGCACAGGATCAAAACGGAGCCGTCGGCATTTTTGAGCGCGTCTCGAGTGCATAGGACGGCATGCCCCGTGCCGAGTTGTTCTTCCTGCATGACGAACTCGACATCGGCGATCGATTGTTGGACGAGCTCCGCGCCCGAGCCGATCACGACCAGCTCCCGCGTCGAGCCCACGCCCTTTGCGGCGCTGATGACGTGCTCGAGCATTGGTTTGCCGCAAACCTTATGCAAAACTTTCGGCAGGTCGGACTTCATTCGAGTGCCCTTGCCTGCCGCCAAAATTACTGTGACTAAATCCATCGTAAGCCTCCGATTATTTTTTGTTGGCGCCGTCGGCGCGGGGTGGGAACTGCTTCCAAAATTTGGGCGCTGTCACCGATGGGTGGGAGCGTCGACGGCGCCCTTAAAATTTTTCTGTCGAGCCGCGCGGATTTATATTTTTTGCATCGCCTGTAACAGCGTTTCCTCCGCGCGTACCATGTGACGCTCCGCCGCCTCGCGCGCCGCCTCCACGTCGCCCGACGCGATCGCCTCGACCATCTCCCGATGCTCCTCGAGCGTTTCTTTCAATCGACCCGGGTACGACATCGACAGCGTCCGAAATCTCGACAGTTGCTCCTTCAGATTGCTGATGATCCCCGACAAGCGCTCGTTGCGACTGACTTTATACAGCAAATCATGAAATTCGATGTCCGTCTTGACGATGTTATCAATGTCGTGCTTGTCGATGTAGCCCTCGATCTCCGTCAGCAGATGCTGTAACTGCTCGAGCTCCGAGTTTTCGATCCGACGCGCCGCCAGCCCCGTTGACAGCGACTCGAGCGCCGTCCGAATCTCGAAAATTTCTTGCACGTCATGCACCGACACGCTCGAAACGTACGTCCCGCGACGCGGCAGCATGATCACATATCCTTCCTGCTCGAGCTTGCGAATCGCCTCGCGCACGGGCGTCCGACTGATGCCGAGCTCCTCCGCCAATTGCACCTCCATCAACCGTTCCCCGGGCTTGAGCTTGCCGTTTTTGATCGCGTTGCGCAGCGACTCGCAAATCACCTCGCGCAACGGTTGATATGTGTCCAGATTGATCGGCTCGAGCCGCGGTCCGTTGTCGTTCGACATGGTATTCATTCCTTCGATAAAAATTTTTATAATCTCGTCAGCCGTGCAAGCGCCGTCGACTGTTTAGGCGCCGTCGACAGTGCGGGCGCTGCCAACAGTGCGGGCGCCGTCAATCGTGCGGGCGTCGCCGACGCGGGTGGGCATTGCCGGCAAAATTGGGGCGCTGACCTCGGGGGCGGGAGCGTCGGCGGCGCCCATTTCAAACACTCCGCGCGGAAAAATTATTCTTCCTCGGGATATTTCATTCCCCAAGCACGACGCAATTTCGTCATAATCTCCATCACGTCAATCGTATAATCCAAATGCATTCGATTGTCGACGCCCGAAACCGCCGCCTCCATATCCTCGATCTCATAGCAAAGCGCGTCGGCTGTTTCGCCCGCCGTGATCTCCTCACGTCGTCCGTCCGCCGTCCAAACGATCGTAGCCGCCGCGCTCCGAGGATACTCGAAAATCTCAACATAGCCCTTATCGAAAGAGATTGTCCCGCGCTTGGGCTGTTTCGCGTGCAACGACAGGATCACCGTCGCCATTTCCTCCCGCGCGTTCTTCAATAAAATGCTTGCCTGCTCGTCAACGCCCGTCGGCGCGAATTTTACTTGCGACAAAATTTCCGTCGGCGCGCTCGACATAAACCAACGCACAAACGACAGCGCATAGACGCCGATATCGAGCATCGCGCCGCCCGCCAACTTCCGATTGAAAAACCGATTCTTCATGTCATATTCTTTATACGAGCCGAAGTTCATCTGGATCAATCGCAATTCGCCGAGCGCACCCGAGCGAATGATCTCCTCGAGCTTGCGATAAATCGGCATGTGGTAGATCGTCATCGCCTCCGCCAAGATCAAATTCTTCGACCGCGCGAGCGATACCGCTTCGTCAAGTTCGTCGGAGTTGAGCGTAATGGATTTTTCGCAAAGGACATGCTTGCCCGCGTTAAGCGCTTGTCGAATGTAATTGATATGAGTGTTGTGCGGCGTCGAGATATAAACGATGTCCACGTTCGGATCGGAAAAAATTTCCTCGGGACTGTCATAAACTTTTTCGATCCCAAATTTCGACGCGAACTCGACGGCCTTTGACTTCGTCCGATTGCCGACCGAGTAAAGATTACTCCCGCGCTTTTTCATCGCCTCCGCCAACTGATGTCCGATCACTCCCACTCCCAGCGTCGCCCAACGATACTGCAACTTCGACATTGTCACCACTCCCCAATGGTTTCGGTTTATCGAGATTCTCCATTATCGGCAATTCCTTCAGCCGCAAATTATTTTTGAGCAGCCAAATATTCATCATGCGCTCGGCGAGATATCCGAAGATGCGCTTCTGATTGACGGTCATCTTATCGAGCGGCGCCATTTTCATAAACGCATCGTGAGCGGGCAACAGGAACGAGAACAGCCATTCGCAATACGCATCGAAAACATGCTTTCGAGTGATCATCATATTGCAACGGAACATCGCGCTGTTGCTCATAACAAAGTCGAACACGTCAACGTAATCGGGCTGATAAATCGACATCATAGTTTTCGTGACGGCAGCGGCGGTGTTGGTGATGTGGGCGCCGACATCATTGATGAGGAAGCCGTATTGATTGTAAGAAAAATTGTCCTCGAGCGCGACGATCATATCGAACACGCGAAGGAGCCCGACGGCTTGATCGCGCGTGAGAATATTTTTGGGGTCGAAGACGCGCGACGCCTTATTGGTAAAAAATCGGCGGTAATGGCTGATGCCGACGATGTCGTGAGAAGTATTTTTCCAAATCCAATAGGCGGCAGTCATCTCGTTAAGATACGGATTGAGATCGGAAATGTTTCGACCGGAGTCGTCGCCGACGTAGCCGAGATCGGATCCGAGCGCCCGACCGGCGTGAATCGATTTATAACCGTCGGGGATCGGGACGGAATATTTTTTGTGCGTGACGACGTAAAGGGCAATGTCCTTGGGCGGCGCCTTGCGCATTATGAACCAACGCCCGTTGACTGCCTGATTGTAATTGATTTGGATAAATTCCTTGGGCCAACGATCCTCGTCGGCGAATTTGGTCAGAGGAGAATTATTTCGGACGAAAACGATGAAGGTCTCGGCGATATCGGCAAGCTCATAAAATTTGGTTATGATGGACTCCCAATCGCGCTCGGCGGTGAGAAGAACGACGTCGTAATGACGGAGTGCGCAATCGGCAATCGAATGATAATACCGCGAATAGACGTTGGTGAAGATCGGCAGGACGGGCTTATCAAAAATGCCGTCGATGGTGAGCGCGGCATCGTTGACGGGCTTGACGTAGAGGGTGCCGTCGGCGAAGAAGGCGTCGACGTCGAGCACGGAGCGGATTTTTTGAGAGACGAGAATGCGATAAAGCCCGGTGATATTGGAGAAGGCTGCAAAATTATTGCCGACGCAATTGATGAAAGTATCGATGTGAATCAGGCGCTCGGCGGGCATGATTTTATTGTGACCGGCGAGGAAGGCGGTGAAGGTGAGATTTTCGTTGTAATTCATGAAGACAATGTAATCGAAGGCGCTGCGATCGCTGAGAGCCTTAAGCGCCTCGAGTTCGGTGATTTTGCCGTCGAGGAGGAAAGTTTTAGAGTGCATGAGGTCGTAGGATTGATCGTCGAGCTTACCGACGAAAGAGGCGGTGCCGACGATTTTAGCGGCGCGTCCGGCGTTATGCACTCGAGCGCGAAACAATTCGGCGTCGCCGACGACGATCACCTTTGGGACGTAATCATTGAGCATAAGATTGCCTGCCTTAAAAATAAATTTGCCCGCCCACCCGC
>CALGGP010000134.1 GCA_937915885.1 uncultured Selenomonadales bacterium
CGACACCATTCGTTTGAAGTCGCCGCCCGTTATCACTTCCATCATTCATCGCCCCCTCGTTCCAATTTTTGTTGTCTGCCGAGCCGATCCTCCGCGCCCATCGTCCGAAGCGTGTGCGTCCCCGCCGCCGCGCTCAACGCATTTATTTCTTCGTACTCCAATAAAAATTCGCTGTATGCGCCCGACACCATTCGTTTGAAGTCGCCGCCCGTTATCACTTCCATCATTCATCGCCCCTTCGTTCCAATTTTTGTTGCCTGCCATGAAAGGGATTTATGTTGTTATTCGCGAAATAACTGCAATAACCTTTTGAATGAGCGAGGCGAGTTGCATGCCAAAAAAAATTTCTGCCGTTGATGAGCCCGAAAAGAAAGTTCGTCGCCGTAAATCTGCCGACGGCGCCGCAAAAAAAACTCCGAAACGTTCTCCCGTTGCAAAAAAAATTGAGACTCCCGCCGTCGATTATTCCGACCGCGAAAAAATTTATGCCCTCGATATCGGCACCCGATCGGTGATCGGCATCGTCGCCGTCAAAGAGGACGACGGCACTCTCACTATCGTTGCCACCAAGCGCCGCGAACATAAGACCCGCGCCATGCTCGACGGGCAAATTCACGACGTGCCCAAGGTCGCGGCGATCATTCGCGATGTCACCGACGATCTCGAGCGCGAAGTCGGCAAGCTCGAAAGCGCCGCCGTCGCCGCTGCGGGGCGCGAACTTTTCACCGTCACCGCCACCGCCTCCGTCGAGTCCGAAGGCAACATCACCGAAGACGAGGAACGATCGCTCGAGTTCGCCGCCGTTCAGACCGCGCAATCCAATCTTGCATCGTTGCACTCGCTCAATCCGCAATCATATTACTGCGTCGGATTTTCGACGATCAAATACGAGCTCGACGGCGTCCGATTGAAAACTCTCGTCGGGCAACGCGGCAAGACCGCTTCCGCGACGGTGATCGCCACCTTCCTCCCGCGTCAAGTCATCGATTCGATCCAATCGGCGCTCGAAACCGTAGGGCTCGACATGCACGCCTTGACGCTCGAGCCGATTGCCGCGATCAACGTCCTGATCCTCCCGTCGATGAGACATTTGAATTTGGTGCTCGTCGATATAGGCGCGGGCACGTCCGACGTGGCGATCACAAAAAACGGCTCGATTATCGCCTACGGCATGGTTCCGATTGCGGGCGACGAGATCACCGACGCCATCAGCCAACATTTTTTGCTCGACTTCAACATCGCCGAAACCGTCAAGCGCAACGCCGCCGTCGGACAAAATTCGGAGTTCGATACGATTCTCGGCGACCACATGAACCTGTCGCCCGAAGAAGTTCTCGAGCCCATCACCGACAACATTAAAAATCTCGCGCAATCGATCGCAAAATCCGTGCTCGAGCTAAACGGTCAAGAGACGCCTCAAGCGGTGATGCTCGTCGGCGGCGGCTCGTTGACGCCCAATCTCCATCAGTACGTCGCCGAAGCTCTCAACATGCCCAAAAATCGTGTCGCCGTCCGCAATCCCGACGTCGTCGAAGGCATCACGTCAATCCCGAAGGAACTTCGATTGCCCGACGCCGTCACGCCGCTCGGCATTTTGAAAATCGCGTCGATCGAGTCGCTGCACTTCATGCCGGTGTTCGTCAACGATGTCGAGCACAAACTGTTTCACTTCCGCAATCTGACGATCAGCGACGCGCTCTTGACGGCGGGGATCAATCTCAAAAAATTTAACGGCAAGCCGGGGCTCGGAGTGATGATCACCGTCGACGGTGTGAAAAAATTTTTCCGCGGGTCGATGGGCTCGTTGGCGCGTCTCACTCTAAACGATCTGGAGGCGACGCTCGACACGCCGATCACGTCAAACTGCCGCATCAAAATTATCCCGGGGCTCGACGGCACCGCGCCCGTCGTCCGATTGTCCGATGTGATCTCCGATATGCCGGGGCTCATCGTGACGATCAACGGCGCCGAACAATTGATCATGCCGCGCATTTTGATCAACGGGGCGGCGGTCGATCGCAAGCCCGACGGCTCGTCGACCGATCTGGCGACAATCAAGCTCGACGACAATGATGTGATCGATACGCGCGCGCCTCGGACGGTCGGGGAGGCGCTCCGAAATGCGGGCTTTCCTCCGACGGGGCGGCGGATCAATTACACTCTCAACGGTCGGGCGGCGCATTACTCGTGTTCGCCGAAAATTTTATTGAACGATTCGCCCGCGCAGATTGCGTTGCCGATCAAAGCCGGTGACGTGATCGATTACGACCCGCAGGATTCGCCGAAGATCGCCGACATCGTCAACGCGCAGGAGCTGACGGTTAAATTCTTTTATAAGAACGAGGAGTATTCGATCCCCGCAACGGAGGTGCAGATCAAGCTCAACGGTCGGGACGCGACGCTGAACGCAATCGTCAACGACGACGCGATCATCAATTATAAGGCGGTGCAACGTGAGGTGACGGTGAGCGACGCGCTGTTGGCGATTAATTTTCGAGCGCCCGATGCGCGGAGCCGCACAAAATTTTCGATCACAGTCAACGGGGAGCCCGCCGAATTCACAACGCCGATCTTGACGGGCGCCACGCTCGACGTCATTTTGACGACACCGGAGGGTGAAACGTTGTCGGACGTGGCGGATCAAAAACCGTCGGAGGCGCCGCCGAAAAACATTACAATAGCCGATCTGTTTCGCAAAGATTGACAGTCGCCGTTGCAAGGCATTAAAATATCGGCGCAAAAAATTTTTGATGGGGGATTTTTGATGTTCGTAAAGAAAATTTTCGGCGCCGTCGCGTCGTGTTTGTTGGCGGGCGCGTTGCTCGTCGGTTGCGGTTCCTCCGACGCTCCGCAATCCGAGAAAAAATCCGACGCCGATAAGATCGGAATGATCGCGGGGCTCAACGTCAGTGAAGAGAAGATTAACGCCACGATCCGCTCAATCGTCGGCGTCGATCTCGATTACGACGTCGTTTACTACGACAATTTAAATGCCATGCAGTCGGGGTTCGAGGCGGGCGCGGTCGATGAGATCAGCACTTATAAAATCGTCGGCGATTATCTGATCGCGCGCCACCCCGAATTTGAGATTTCCGATAAGCACAAACTTAAGTTGGATCTTCGCGACAGATTTTGTTGCGCGGTGAAGTCCGACAACCAAGATTTGATTCATCTGATTGACGGCGCGATCAACGCCATGAAGTCCGACGGCACGCTCGAGCGTTTGACGAAGGAATATATCACCGACCTCAAGGGCACGGACGAGCCGCCTGCGGTCGAGATGCCGCACATCGACGGCGCTTTGACGCATAAAGTAGCGGTGACGGGTGATTTGCCGCCGCTCGATCTGATCCGCGCGGACGGGACGCCTGCGGGGTTCAACACGGCGGTGCTGGCGGAGATCGGCAAACGCATCAGCAGAAATTTCGAGTTGGTTTCGATCGAGAGCAATGCGCGCGCGTCGGCGTTGGCGTCCGGCACGGTCGATATGGTGTTCTGGGTGCGCGTCCCGCAGGGTGACGATTTGCTTCCGCTCAACTTCGACCGCCCCGACGGCATCGAGGTCTCCGAAGACTATTTCGTTGATGAGATCGTCCACGTCGGCAAAAAATAATTTCGAGATTGGAGCTGTATCATGAAAAAACTTTTAAGTGTCCTCACGTCGTGTTTGTTGGCGGGCGCGCTGTTGACGGGTTGCGGCGATTCTTCGTCGGGCGATCAATCGATGGCGAAGGCGACGGTCGGAATGATCACGGGGCTCAACATGAGCGAGCAACAAATCAACGCCACAATAAAATCGATCAACGGCGCCGAGCTCGATTACAACGTCGTTTATTACGACAGCCTCAACACCATGCAGTCGGGGCTGGAGGCGGGCTCGATCGACGAGATGAGCACTTATAAAAGCGTCGCCGATTATTTGATCGCGCGCCACCCCGAATTTGAGATTTCCGACAAGCACAAACTGAAGTTGGCGTTGCAAGACAAATTTTGTTGTGCGGTGAAGTCGGAGAATAAGGCGTTGCTCGACGAGATCAACGGCGCGCTTAAGTCGATGACGGACGATGGCACGCTCGAAAGTTTGACGAAAAAATATATAACGGAGCTGAAGTCGGACGAGGAGCCGGAGGCGATCGAGCTGCCGAAGTTTGACGGGGCGGAGACGATCAAAGTGGCGGTGACGGGCGATTTGCCGCCGCTCGATCTGATCCGCGCGGACGGGACGCCTGCGGGATTCAACACGGCGGTGCTTGCGGAGATCGGCAAACGCATCAGCAGAAATTTTGAGTTGGTGAGCGTCGACAGTACGGCGCGCGCGGCGGCGTTGGCGTCCGACAGAGTGCAATTGGTGTTCTGGGTGCGGATTCCGCACAGCACCGATCTGTTCCCCGTCGCCTTCGATCGTCCCGAGGGCGTTGACGTGTCGACGGAGTATTTTGTTGATGAGATCGTGCACGTCGGCAAGAAAAAATAATTTGGCAGTGAGGTCTGTCGCATGAAAAAATTTTTGAGTGTCGTCGCGATGTGTTTGACGGCGGGCGCGTTGCTCGTCGGCTGCGGCGATCAAAATCAATCGTCGCCCGAGGACGCCAAGATCGGCATGATTGCCGGGTTAAACGTCGGCGAGCAGGACGCCTACAAAATGATTCGCAAGAACAATGCGGATCTGGCGAATTATTATTTTGTTCCGTTCGATGATCTGAAGACAATGCAGTTGAGTTTGTCGTCGGGCGCAATCGATGAGATGAGCACGTATAAAAGTGTTGCCGATTATCTGATCGCGCGTCGTCCCGAGTTGGAAATTTCCAAGGCACACAGTTTTCTGTTCAATATGAGCGACAGTTTTTGTTGCGCGGTGCGATCGGACAATCAGCAGTTGCGAGAAGAGCTCAACGGCGCGATCAATGCGATGAAGTCCGACGGCACGCTTGATCGATTGACGAAGGAATATATCACCGACCTCAAGGGCATGGACGAGCCGCCGGCGGTGGAGTTGCCGAAGTTTGACGGGGCGGAGACGATCAAAGTGGCGGTGACGGGCGACTTGCCGCCGCTCGATCTGATCCGCGCGGACGGGACGCCTGCGGGATTCAACACGGCGGTGCTGTCGGAGATCGGCAAGCGGCTCAACAAAAATATCGAGACGGTATCGATCGAGGGGGCGGCTCGATCGGCGGCGTTGTCGTCGGGCAATGCGGACGTGGTGTTCTGGGTGCGCGTGCCCGCGTCCGATGATTTGTTTCCGCTCGACTTCGATTGCCCCGATGATGTTGACATCTCCGAGCCGTACTTCAAAGACTCGACCGTGCACGTCGGTATCAAAAAATAATTCGAGGAATGAGCTATGCCGATAAAACCTGAGCAGGGGATTCGAGAGTTGGAACGCGAGGGCTGCCAACGTGTAAAAGGCGGCAAGGGCGGACATCAAAAGATGTATAATCCCGCGACGAATATGACGACCGTTGTGCCGATGCACAAGGGTAAAGACCTGAAAAATCATGATTGGCGCAGTATCCGTCGGCAGTTGGGGCTGCCCGACTTTCCGACAAAATAAAATCTGAGGGGGCAACAGCGATGAAATATTACTATCCGGCAGTGTTCGAGCCTGTTGAAGAAGGCGGCTACGTGTTGGAGGTTCCTGACGTGCAGGGTTGCGTCACGCAGGGCGACGACATCAACGAGGCGATGTTCATGGCGCACGACGCGATCGGTACCATGCTCGAGGATGTCGACGAAAAAGATTATCCCAAGCCGAGCCGCATCACCGACATCAGTCTTGCGGGTTATGAGCCCGGCTCGTTCGTCTCGTATGTTTGCTTCGACAAAGATTTGTGGGATAACACGCCGTCCGAGGCTCTCGATCACTCCGAAGATGACTGACGCGCTGTATAAAATTTTAATCGCGGGCGACGCGTGGCTGACGATCCTGAACGGTCTGCTGGTGACGGTGCAAATTTCTGCACTGTCGCTTTTATTTGGGACGATGCTCGGCGCAACGGTCTGTTTCCTTCGATTGAGCGACAACAAAATTTTTTCGACCTCCGCGCGGATTTTTATCTCGATCGTTCGCGGCTCGCCCGTGCTCATGCTGTTGATGTTATTATTCTACGGAGTGTTCGCGGGCAGCGGCTTGAGCCCGATGCTCGTCGCGATCATTACGTTCAGCCTGCACACCGCCGCACACGTCGCCGAATTGATCCGCGCGGCGTTCTCGGCAATCGATCACGGTCAAGTCGAGGCGGCTCGGACGTTGGGCTTCTCAAAAATTCAAGCCTTCAAACTCGTCACCATGCCGCAAATCATTCGCATCGCCAAGCCCGTTTATCAGTCGACCGTCGTCAATTTGATCCAGTGGACGAGCGTCGTCGGCTACGTCACCATCACCGACTTGACGCGCGTCATAAACACCACCGCCTCGCGCACCATGCAGCCGATGCTCACCATCACGATCGGCATGCTGATTTACCTGTCGATATCGTATGTAGTCTACGGATTATTCGCGTTGAGCGATCGGAGGGGCGAGCATGAGCATAATTGAAGTGCGCGGGCTCAAAAAAAGTTTCGGCGCGTTGAATGTCCTCAACGGGATTGATCTCAACGTCGAGCAGGGCGAATGCATCTCGATCATAGGCGGCTCTGGTTGCGGCAAATCGGTTTTTCTTCGATGCCTTGAATTATTAGAGACGCCCGACGCGGGCACGATCACGATCGACGGACGAGAGATCACGGCGCCGAATGCCGACGTCGATTCGATCCGACGGAGCATGGGCATGGTCTATCAAAAATTTCATCTGTTTCAACATCTGAACGTGCTCGAGAATTTGATCTTGGCGCCGACGATCCTGCTCAAAACGCCCCGCGCGGAAGCGATCACTAAAGCGGAAGAATTTTTGTCGCAAGTCGGTCTGCTGTCGAAAAAATTATCGATGCCGAAGGTATTATCGGGTGGGCAACAACAGAGGATAGCGATCTGCCGCTCGTTGATGATGGAGCCGAAAATCATGCTGTTCGACGAGCCGACGTCGGCGCTTGATCCGACAATGGTCGGTGAAGTGCTCGCGGTCATTCGCATGCTGACGAAACGCAGCTTGACGATGTTGATCGTGACGCACGAGATGAAATTTGCGCGGGAAGTTTCCAATCGAGTATTGTTCTTCGCGGAGGGCGGCATCTACGAGCAGGGGACGCCGGAAAAAATTTTCGACACGCCGTCGCGTCCGCTGACGATCTCGTTCATCAATCGGCAGAAATATTTCCATTACGAGATCGCCGAGCGGGAGTTCGATTTGATAGCGATGCAGAATGAGATCGCGTTGTTCGGTGAAAAGTACGGGCTGTCGTCGATGGAGAGCAATCAGATACAGGTGTGTTGTGAGGAATATTTGATGGCGGTGCTCGAGCGGGGCTATGCGTCGGACGATCGGATCGAAATTTCGATCGACATCATGTATTCGGAGGCGGAGCGGTTGACGGAGCTCACGTTTGAAAGTCGGGGGCGGGAGTTCAATCCGCTGGCGAAGGAGATCGACGAGGAAAATCCGGACGATTGGGGGCTGGTGATGTTGGACAGAATCCCGCGCTCGCACGAGTATGAATATGTCGGCGGCGTCAATCGGATGCGATTTAAAATCTAACTCCGCGCTGAAAGGATAATTAGGAATTAGGAATTAGGAATGCGGAATTAGGAATTGAAGGTTGGGCGCCGGGTGGGAACCACAGGCTAATTTGGGCGCCGCGATTCGAGGGCGGGGGCGACGGCGGCGCCCTGTAATGCAGATGAGAATAATGATCGAAGTAAAAAATTTGAGCTATAAATATGAGGAACGGACGGCACTCGACGGGATCAATCTGACGATCAACGATGGAGAATTTGTCGCGATCATAGGAGCAAACGGGTCGGGTAAATCGACGCTGGCGAAAAATCTCAACGGGCTTTTGTTGCCGACGGCGGGCTCGGTGGTGGTCGACGGGATTGACACGCGCGACGATGTTTGGACGGTGCGCTCGAAAGTCGGGATGGTGTTTCAAAATCCCGATAATCAGATCGTCGGAGCGATCGTCGAGGATGATGTGGCGTTCGGACCCGAAAATTTAGGAGTGGAGCCGACGGAAATCAGACGGCGCGTCGATGAAGCGCTGTCGACGGTGGGCATGCTCGAGTATAAAAACTTTTCGCCGTCGAAGTTGAGCGGAGGTCAAAAACAGCGGGTGGCGATAGCGGGCGTGCTGGCGATGCAGACCAAGTGTATAGTGTTTGACGAGGCGACGGCGATGCTTGATCCGCGCGGACGGTCGGAGGTGTTGTCGACGATCGAAGAATTGAATGCGCGGGGCATGACGATCGTATTGATCACGCATTACATGGAGGAAGCAACTCGGGCGTCGAAGGTGGTCGTGATGGACGGCGGGCGAATTGCGAGATGCGGGACGGCGCGGGAAATTTTTTCGGACGCAAAATTTTTGAAGAAGGTCGGGCTGGAGGTGCCGACGGCGGTGGAATTGGGGGCGCGGCTGCGGCTGAAAAATATATTGACTGCCGACGATCTGATTGTGAGGCTGAAATGATTTATCTCGACCACCCTCGAAAAAATTTTTTGTGGGCGCCGCCGACGCTCCCACCCGTCGAGGTCGGCGCCCAACCGAGCCCGAGGTTCCCACCCTGCGGTGTCGTCGCCCCATTGATCCTGCGGCAACCGCCCTTCGTCGGCGTCGCCCACTGATCCTACGGTAGCCGCTTCGCACTGAGCGGCGCCCCACTGATCCTGCGGCAGCCGCCCCGCGTTGAGCGGCGCCCTACTGATCTTGCGGCAGCCGCCCTTCGTCGGCGGCGCCCCATAAACCATCCGCGCGGGAGAAAAATTTATGATCGGATTAAACGATGTGAGTTATACGTATGCGAAGGGGACGCCGTTTGAGAAGACGGCGTTGTTTAATGTGTCGCTGACGATCGATAACGGCGAGTTCGTTGCAATCATCGGCGCCACCGGCTCCGGCAAGTCGACGCTGATCCAAGTGATGGCGGGTTTGCTTCCCGTCGAAGGAGTGACGAGCGACGGACGGATCGGTCTCGTGTTTCAACGCCCCGAAGATCAACTGTTCGAGGAGACCGTTGAAAAGGAGATCGCCTTCGCCCCAAAAAATTTCGGTGCCTCCGACGACGAGATCAAGCGGCGCGTCGATGACGTTATGAAAACGGTCGGTTTATCCGATAAATATAAAAATGAGTCGCCGTTGAAGTTGAGCGGCGGAGAAAAACGTCGAGTGGCAATCGCGTCAATCCTGTCGATGGAGCCAGATGTATTGATCCTCGACGAGCCCACCGCCGGTCTCGACGCGCAATCGAAAAAAAAATTGCTCGAAACGATCAAGCGGCTCAACGAGGGCGGCACGACCATCATCATGGTCACTCACGATATGGACGACGCCGCCCGATTGTCGAAAAGAGTGATCGTAATGCGCGACGGTCGAGTGATCGCCGACGGCGTTCCGCGCGGAGTGTTTAAACAAACCGCTCTACTCACGAGCGCGGGATTGACGCCGCCGTCGACCATGACGATTCTCGAGCGATTGAACGTCGACGATAATGCGCTCACCGTCGACGAGTGCGAGGCGATTATCAGAAAATGTTTCAGGATATAACGCTCGGGCAGTATTTTCCCGGGCAATCGATCATTCATCGGCTCGACCCGCGCACGAAAATTTTTTCCGTGTTCGTGCTGCTGATTTTAATTTTTTCCGCCGACGCGCCGAGCGAATATTTTTTCCTGACGGCGCTGATTTTATTTTTCGCGGCGCTGTCGAAAATCCCGCCAATGGCAATCGTCCGCTCAATCAAGCCGCTGAAGTGGATACTCATCTTTACGTTCCTGATTCATCTGTTCAGCCACGACGGCGCGCAATTGTTTCGATTGGGATTCTTGACGGCAACGCTCGACGGACTCCGCGCGGGATTTTTTATCAGCCTCCGATTGGTATTGATGATCGTCGCGTCGTCACTGCTGACTTTCACCACCTCGCCGATCAAGCTCACCGACGCCACCGAAAAATTATTGTCGCCCCTAAAAAAAATCGGCGTGCCCGCTCACGAGTTGGCAATGATGATGACTATCGCGCTCCGATTCATACCGACGCTGTTCGAGGAAGCCGACAAAATCATCAAGGCGCAAAAAATTCGCGGGCTCGACATCGAACGCGGCAACTTCATCAATCGATTGAAAATGATGGTGCCGATCCTCGTGCCGCTGTTTTTATCGGCATTCCGACGCGCCGACGAGCTCGCCATGGCAATGGAGGCGCGCTGCTATCGCGGCGGCGAAGGTCGCACTCATATGAAGTCGCTCGAATTTACCGCGCTCGATCGCAGCGTTTTCATCTTTATGGCATTGATTGCCGCCGCCTGCCTGTGCTACAATCGGATTAATAATTTTTAACACAAGGAAGTGATCGCCGTGATTGTCGTAAATTCTCAACCGCATACTCTGATCACCGGCTCCTCCGACGTTGACACGATCGACAATACCGGCTCGAACGTCACCATTAACGCCGGTTGGGGCAATGACTCCATCACCCACGCCGCCGATCATTCTTCGATCAACGGCGGTTTCGGCAATGATTTTGTTTTTATTTCGTCCGGCGCTCAAAACACCGTCAAGGGATTCGACGGCAACGATACGATTTCGCTCGGCGCCGACTCGTCTCATAATCTGCTCGAGTACGCTTACTACGACGACAACGATCTCATCATCGGGCTCCGCGCGGAGGATTCGATCAAAATCATCGGCTCCGCCGCCTCCAACATCACCGTCCCGAGCGATAACGATGTCCGATTGCGCGTCGATTCGAGCGTCGTCACTTTGCGCGGCGCCGCGTCTTTCAATCTGATCGGTACCGGCTATCGCGACACCATCCGCAATCTCCGCTCGAGCATGACCATCGACGCCGGCGACGACGACGACACCATCAATAATTTCGCGTCGAATGTGGCGATGTTCGGCGGCAACGGGAATGATTCGATCCTCATAAACAGCGGCATTAACTCGACGATAAACGCGGGCGACGGCGACGACACCATCAGCCTCCGCGGCTCGGGCAATCTCATCGATTACACGACCGGCAAGGATATCGTCCTCGGCTATCGCTCGAATGACACGATCCGCCTCGTCGACGCGCGCGATTTTACCGTCCGCGCCGACGCCCCGAATGTCTTTGTCACCACCGACGGCGATGAAGTCACTCTTCGCAACGCGACTTTGATCAATCTCATCGGCTCCGACAAAAATAATTCGATCGTCAATCAATTGTCGAACTCGACGATCAACGGGGGCGCAGGCGCCGATTCCATTGTCAATCTCGCCTCGCTCGACGCACTCAACGGCGGCGACGGCAATGATACGATCATCAATCGCGGCTCGAAAGTGACGATCGTCGGCTCCGACGGAAATGATTCGATCGAGGTCGCTCCCAAAGGCGAAGTCAATTACGTCCTGCTTCGATATGACGGCGCCGAAGGCAACGATACCGTCACGAATTTTTCTCGACACGATACGCTTTTTCTCGCCTCGGGCGCGGTGCTCGACCGTCATTATGTCGGCTCGAATTTCGTTGTCAGTCTCGACGGCGGCTCGATCACCTTCAAAAATGTCGGCAAGACACCGATTCGCACTCTCAACGCCGACGGCAGGCATTTCGCCGTCAACTATGACGTCTCCAATTACGGCGATCGGGCGAATGTGAGCGGCTCGGGCGCGGGCGATTCGATCATAAACAGCGGCTCGAACGCGACGGTCGACGGCGGCGAAGGCGACGATTATATTTTGAATTACGGCGCGCGCGTGACGCTCGACGGCGGGCTCGGCAATGATCTGCTCGAAAACGCGGGCGGCAATCAAACGTCGATGCTCGGCGGCGAAGGCGATGATACCATCATAAACGATTCGGGCAATCGCGCGACGCTCGAGGGCGGTTGGGGCGATGATCGGCTCGTGATGACGGGCGCTGAAACTTTCGCGACGATCAATTACATATCGGGCGACGGGCGCGATACGATTGACGGCTTCGATCGATATAAAGTTTTGCGCATCGTCGGCGGCACTATCGACGCGCATCATTCGCTCAAAGGCGGCGATTATATCATTTCGATCGGCGGCGGCTCGATCCGCTTGACGGACGTTGGGATCAAACCGATTCAAGTGCTCAACTCCGACGGAAAAATCTCCGCAATCAATTACGACATCTCGAATTACGCGGCGCGGGCGGCGATAAGCGGCACTTCCGACGGCGATTGGATATTCAACGCGACGCAAAGCGCGATTGTCAACGGCTTCGACGGCGATGATCTGATTTACAATTGGGGCGTGAACTCGCGATTCAACGGCGGCGTGGGCAATGATACGATCGTCAATCTGGAGCAAGGCGCGACGATCACCGGCGGCGACGGAGCCGATTCGATCATCAATGAAGGTCGGCGCGTTACGATCTCTGCGGGCGACGGCGACGACTCGATCGAAAATGCGGGCGATCAAGTGACGATGCTTGGCGGCGACGGCAATGATTTGATTCGTGACTCGGGCGCGGCGGTGATTCGCGCGGGCGCGGGTAACGATACGGTTGTGATCGACGGCGGTCTCACTCGGCTCGAGTACGTCAGCGGCGACGAAGACGATGTGATTGTCGGGCTCACGACGGATAACACGATTCGGCTGGTCGACGGTTCGCTTGCCTCGCACGGCTACGTCGGCGACGATTATCTGATTCAATTCGAGAGTCGGACGAACACGGGCTCGATTCTCGTCAAGGACGCGGGCTTAACGCCGATTCGTTTTCGCGACGTTTACGGCAAGATGGACGTGCTCAACTATGATGTGCACAGCACCGTCGATGCGACGATGGCGCTCGGCACGGACGATGACGATAAAATTTTTAATGAGGCGGTCGGCGTGACGGTGCTCGCGCTCGACGGCAATGATACGATCTTCAACACCGGCTCGGATTCGACGCTTGACGGCGGCGACGGCGATGATTTGATCGATCTGCACTCCGCGCGGAGCGTCGTAAAATATTCGAGCGGCGATGATACGATCGTCGGGCTCGGCGTCGATGACACGGTTGCGATCGAGTACGGCGATTGGTATGCGACGATGCGCAGCGGGGCTGATGTGATCGTCGAGCTCGAAAACGGTACGATGTTGTTGCGCGATGTGACGGACGATGAACTGAACATTGTCGGCGGGACGTATGGCAAGAGCATCGTCAACGCGCTCAACAATCGGACGTTGAGCGGCACGACGGCGAATGATACGATCGAAAACAGCGGGCGCAATGTGGTGATCGTTGGCGGTGACGGCAATGATTTGATTCTCAGCGCGGGCGCGAATACGACGATCGATGCGGGCGCGGGCGATGACACGCTCGAATTGACTTCCGCGCGGAGCGTCATAAAGTACGCGGGCGGCTCCGATGTGATTGTCGGCTTTGACTATGATGATACGCTTCGGCTCGACGATTTTGCTTATACGACGATGCGCAGCGGCGATGATGTGATTGTTTCGATCGGCAACGGCTCGATGAATTTGGTCGAGGCGGCGCGACGGACGATCCACATTGCGGGCGGCTTTTTTATTACCGACAATTATATCGTCAACACGAGCGATCAATTGAAAGTGGTCGGCACGGACGGCGCTGATTACATTTTGAATTACGGCGCGGAGGTGACGATAGAAGGAGGCACAGGCGATGATACGTTCGTCGGCTCGGAACATGGGCAATTGTATTTATTCTCGAGCGCGCAAGGCAATAACGTGATCAAAAATTTCGGAGTGAGTGATACGCTCCGATGCACGGCGGGAAAAATAGTAGACGTGATGACGGTTGGCGATGACGCGCTCGTAAGTTTGAAGGGGACGCGATACTCCGGCTCGGTGAAGTTGGAAGGAGCGGGCGGCTCTCGTTTCGATTGGAGCAGTAAAGTTCTTAAGCTCAAGCCGATTAACGAAATCGTCAACGCTAAGGACAGGGTGAAAGTGATCGGTTCCGACGGCGACGATTCTATTGTAAATTACGGTTCGGGCGTGACGATAGAGGGCGGCACGGGCGATGATACGTTCGTCGGCTCGGAACATGGGCAATTGTATTTATTCTCGAGCGCGCAAGGCAATAACGTGATCAAAAATTTCGGAGTGAGTGATACGCTCCGATGCACGGCGGGAAAAATAGTAGACGTGATGACGGT
>CALGGP010000135.1 GCA_937915885.1 uncultured Selenomonadales bacterium
ATCAGACTGCTTTCAACTCCTTCTGAGGCACTGACCGAAACCGAAAACTATGTTCTTATCTGCTTCCTGGGAATTCCGTTTATCACTGCATACAATGTTATCAGCAGTATATTCAGGGGAGATCGGAGATATTCCGGAGGAAGAATAATTGACAGAACTGCCTCTTTCCTTATCCATCGCAACAAACGACGGTATGTCCGTGCGCCTTATCGAGAGAGGGATGCCTCTCCCGGCTTCCGGGGAACGGACATTCACGACTAAAAAATTCCTTCCGCCGGCTGTAATGATCAAGCTCGTCGCGGGAGAACGCGTGCGCGCCAAAGACAACATACTGCTCGCGAAGACGCGCGTGGGCGGGATCAAAAGATCACCTCTACGGTCTGAGAGTCGATCACGCGCCCCGATACAATCTTGCCGCTCGACTCGTTTCGCACCCGAATGATTTTCCCGACGCGTCCGCGCCCGAGCGCCACGCCCTTTGCCGACACCACCACACCGTGATATCGCGTCACGATTCGCACCGGCTGATTCGTTTCGATCACCAGCGCCGCTTGAAACATCGACATCGTCACCGGCGAACCCGCGCGGATCATTCGGATCGGTACCAGCCCTCGGATCGCGTTGAAGTCTTTCAGCGGCTCCGTTCGACCGTCGACGACGATCTCCTCCATTCGGAAGTCGCTTTCGGAGATCGGCTCGTCAAAACGCAACTCGTGATTGGTGACGAGCACCGTATCATACACCCGCACGCTCACGACGAAATTCAATATCCGAACCGAGCGCCCGTCGACGAACACGCGCACCGTCATCGGCGTATACCCGACGAGATTTATCGTGCCGGACACCGACGCGGTGATGTCGACCGCGCCGTCGGGCACGTTCATATCGTAGATGTTGCGCGTAAATGTGATCTCGCGTCGTCGCATGTCGCCGCGCTCGTCGAGCATCGACTCGATTTTTGCGGTCGCGATCCCTTCGACCTCCGCGCCCGAGATCGTTTGAGCCGCCGCCGTCGACCACATCAACGCCGTCAGCAACAGCATCAAAAATATTTTTTTCAATGATTATTAACGCTTCAATTGGTTGGCGATCTCGAGCATGGAGTCGGAGGTGGTAATCGCCTTTGAGTTGGATTCGTAGGCGCGCTGTGCGATGATCATATTGACCATTTCCTCAACGACCTGCACGCCCGACATTTCGAGAGTACCTTGCGCCAACGAGGACGCCTCACCTTGAGTGGTGAACTCGACCTGTGTTGCGGTGCCGCTTGCCGTCGTCTCACGGAACAAATTCTTGCCGAGCGACGCAAGACCTTCGGGGTTGACGAAACGATAGATGGTAATGGTGCCCGCCTGCACCGCCTGCCCGTTTTGAGTGTAAGAGACGGTGCCGTCCTGCGCAATGACGATCGAATCGCGCGAGACTTCGGGCGGGATGGTGATCTCGTCGGAGAGATGATAGCCGTCGGTCGTGACGAAAATGCCGTCGCTGCTGAGTTTGAAGGAACCGTCGCGAGTATAAGCGAAGTCGCCGTTCGGGAGCGTGATGCGGAAAAATCCGTCGCCCTGAATGCCGACATCGGTCGGGACGTCGGTGGTCTCGAGCGGACCCTGGACGAAGACGCGGTGAGTGGCGGCGACCCGCACGCCCAAACCGACTTGCTTGCCCTGAGGATAGGTGGTGTTCTGCGCACTGGAGTTGCCGCCGGCGTCGCGAAGCGTCTGATACAATAAATCTTGGAACTCCGCGCGGACCTTCTTATTGCCGTAAGTATTGACGTTGGCGAGGTTGTGCGCCACGATGTCCATATTCGTCTGCTGCGCGATCATGCCCGATGCCGCAGACCACAATGCTCGCATCATAATCGAAACACTCCTTAAAGATTATTATTCCGCAATATTATCGACGGATACCCTTACAAACTTAAGCCTTTATCAACTTCCGATGCGTCCGACCTGATTGACGGAGGCGTCGAGCATCGTATCTTGCGTGACGACCGCTTTTTGCCCCGCCTCGTACATTCGATGGTTATGAATGAGCTCGACCATCTCGCGGACGATCTCGACGTTGGATTTCTCGAGCACGCCCTGAAGAATTTCGCCCGTCGCCGGTTGCGGTTGAGCGACGTTGCCGTCGGCGTCCTGCACTTGATAGAAGAGATTATCGCCCTGCTTTTGGATCGCCAATCGATCATTGAACTGCACGAAGTTTAACCTTGCCAACAGTTGTCGATTGCCCAGATTGCCGACCGTCAACAGATTATCGGGATTGGTGGGCGGCTCCTCGAGTTCGGTGTCGTCGCCGTGCACGTAAATCGAGCCGTCGCCCGTTATAAAAATGTCCTCGTCGCGAACATCGCGCGGTATTCTGATCGGATTGCCTTCGGTGTCGAGCACGTTATAGCCGCGAATGTCCTGCAGCCAACCTTCGGCATTTTTGAAAAACGCGCCGTTGCGCGAATAGCGAACGCCCTGCGGACTTTGAATGGTAAAAAATCCGTCGCCGACGATCGCCAGATCGAATTGATGACCGGTAGTTTCGAGCGGTCCCTGTTCGTAATCGACGGCGATCTCGTCAATGAAGTCGCCGAGCCCGAGCCGTCCGATTGTCGGGCGATAGAACGGATCGGCGTTGAAGCCGCGAATTTGAGTTACATCGTTGGTGTTGGTGCCGAGATCATTTATTTCGGCGGCGGCTCCGTCCATCATTCCGACCATGCCGCCTTCCTCCCAATCGTGCACGCGCCGAATGAGCATTGCCTCAAACTCGCGGTGAATTGCCTTGTCGTGCTTATAGCCGGTGGTGGCGGCGTTGGCGATGTTGTTTGCGATCACGTCGGTGCGTTTGGTCTCAGTGATCATGCCGGTGGCGGCGGTGTATAATCCTCTCCACATTCCCTCTCAACTCCCTTTGAAAAAATTTGATCCCGCCCGTTGAAGGCGCCGCCGTCGGAAGCGCGGGGCGACGGTTTTGTGGGCGCCGTCGACGCTCCCGCCCACGGAGGTCGGCGCCCAAATCAGATCGGAAGAGC
>CALGGP010000136.1 GCA_937915885.1 uncultured Selenomonadales bacterium
GTGGGCATGCCATCCTCGGTTGGGCGCCGTCATTGGCGGGCGGGAGCGTCGACGGCGCTCTCTAATCCATCGCCCCAAAAAAATTCTCCGTCGAGTATAACGGAGATCAAAAATATTTTTAAGCCCGATCGGGGGATAAAATCTTTCCTCGTGCGTTCGATTGAAGTATAATTGTTCGGGAGGAGGGATTGACATGAAAAAATTTTTAGCGCTGATGTTCGCTGTATTATTAGTGACAGCAAGTTCTGTATCAGCGAAAGATGAATCCTTTTTTGATGATTATCTTGAATATGATATCGATGCTGAAAATAAGATAATCAGCACTATCGGATTTGGTTATAGTCAGAAGGGAGTAACGCTCAAGGACAGTTTTTGCAAAACGTACACTCGGCAAGCCGCACGACTTGATGCCTTAAGAAATCTCGCCAAAGAAATTCAGGGGGTTGAAATTGAGGTTTCGACTCCGATCCGTGGAAACAAAGCAATAACCGAAGAAGAGATAATCAAAACTCATATATTATCGACTGTGATAAAGAAGGCGTGGCAGATCGGTGATGCCGAGTTCATCGAAGATGGAGATCAAGTTGTATGCCGAGTAAAGATGGCAACGACTTTTGGTAAATGACATTACCAATCGGTGCGATATTTGATGTTATAAATTTTGTCTTCTATAAGGGTAAGACCTTCCAATACCGTTATGGCTTCAAAAGTCGGTGTAACATCTTCAATGTCTGACTTCAAAACATAAAGTTCTCTGATCGAATTGGTTCTGCCCGTCAATCGACCGTCTTTGTTTATTTCAATGTCCGCGCCGTTGACGAACTCCTCAATCTCACTCCGACTGTATGTCTTCTTCGCCAGCGCGATCGCTCGATCAATATACTTTCGAGCCGTCGCCTTATCATTGAACTCATTAAAATAGATATCGCCCAACTGACTCAACGCCTCGATCGACAGCAACGGAGTCTTGCTCGCCGCCAGCACCTTCTCACAATACGCCGCTACCGTCCTCATGTCCTCGTTGTTTCGATAGTAAAGCGCCGTCGCTCGAAACGCCGTCGAATTTTGCGAGTCAAGCGCATTCAATTTTTGAGCCGTCGACATCAACTCGTTCCAATCAATTTTGCTTTCGAGATTGAACACGTCAAGCGCACGCTCGTACTTCGCAATCATAAACAGCCGCTGATTCGCGTCCGTCTGCTCCCGATTCATCAGCTCCGCTATCAATCTGTCCTTCTCTTGGATTGTTTCAAGCAACTGCTCTCTGTCGACGATGTCTTTCAGATTGATCTTGCCGGTGTCGACGCGCGCCTTGATTGTGCAGATCACTTCGATTGTCTTGCCGTCGTCGGAATGATTGAACCGATAATCGTCCTTCAACACCTCGAGTATCGCGCCCGCTATCACCGTGACTTTGTCCTTCAACAGTTTGAAGTCCTGCATTTCCGAATGACTTTCGACATAAATGCCCGCCTGTTCGACCGCCGCTTGCCGCGCCTTTTCGAGTGCATACTCTTTCGCCATCGGAATATTTTCCGCAAAATCGATGCTGAGTATATAACTGCCCTCCGCCTCAATCGGAATGACCTCCGCGCGGACGAGTTGCATCTGACAGACCGTCAATAACAATCCGATCAAAAATATTTTCAACCGCATTATTCTCACCGCCAAATTTTTTGATCAGATCATATCACACAAAAATGCTCCCGTCCACATCGACGAGAGCCGTTTTTTTATTTCATCGCGCAATCTTTTAATAGCCGAGCCCCTTCAACCACTGCTCGACCTTCGGACGGATCGACTCGGGATTTTCCTGCGCGTCCTTGCCCGTCAAGCCTAAACCTTCTTTCAACGTCGAGCCCTTTGCAAGCGACGGAATATTCGATTCCTGACCCGTCATGTATTCGCCCGCCGACGTGCAGAACGGAATTATCGTCTTGCCGTTGAAATTATTCGATTCGAGGAAAGTATAAATGATCGGCGGAAAATCACTCCACCAGATCGGATATCCGAGGAAGATCACATCGTAGCCGCTCAAATCGATCGAGCCGACGTATTTAGGTCGAGCGTTCGATTCCAGCTCCGCCTTCGCTACTTCCGTGCACTCCTTGTAATTCGTCGGATACGGTTTGACGGGCTTGATCTCAAATTGATCGGCGCCGACCTTCGACGCAATCATATCGGCAACGATCGCCGTGTTGCCCTTCTCGATCCAACCCACCTGATAATTTTCGCCGGTGTGCGAGAAGTACGCCACCAAAATTTTTGAGCGCGGGGCGGCTTGAGCGGTCTCGACGGGAACGGGCTTTGCGTCCTCAGTTTTCATCTCGACGTTCGCCGCGCCCTGATCCGAGCCGCCGCAGCCCGTCAACGCCATCATCACCATCGACAACAGCATCAATAAAAATTTTTTCATCGCCGATACCTCAATGCGTTTTTTTCAGATATTGCAGGTCGCCGAACCAATACGACGCCGTCGTCCCGCCGTCAATCAAAAAGTCCGCCCCGCTGATGAATCGCCCGCGACTCGACATCAAAAATTCCGCCAAGTCTCCAACCTCATCGGGAGTGCCCGCTCGTCCCGCCGGCGACGCCTTCAACATATTTCGATATCCCTCTCCGCGCGGACCTTTCAACTCGTCATTGGCAAGCGGCGTAATAATTATGCCCGGGCTGATCGAATTGACGGTGGCTCCGCGCTTGCCCCAACGCGTTGCCTCGTACATCACGCGCAACACATTGCACCGCTTTGAATACTGATACGCCTTCAACGTGTCGGTGATCGCTTGAATGAAGTCGAGCCCGAGCAGTTCTTCCGTCGGCGTCGTCGCCAATTGATAATTTTGCTCTTCGCTCAACGCTCCGAGTCGATGTCCCGATTGCGACGAGATAATTATTCCCGAGCCGCCGTCGGCGATCACCTTGCCGAACTCCTCGAGCAGTACCGCCGTCCCGTACAGATCGACCTTCAAAATCGCGGCGACGGGAGCTTGCGACGGTGACACGCCCGCCGCGTTGATCACATTTTTGATCGCTCCGAACTGTTGAGCGTGCTCGACGAGCGCCAAGATCGAATCGCGCTTGGAAATGTCGACGGCGATTGTCGAAGTCTCGAATCCCGCATCGTTGAGAATTTTTGCAGCGGCATCCGCGCCTTCCTGACGGAGATCGGCGAGCACCACGTGTTTACCCGCCCCGGCGCGACGTGCAATCGCCTGCCCGATCGAGCCCGCGCCGATCAATACGACCACTTCTTTCATGATTTGAGCCCCCTTAACGGTTTTGCTCATTGTATCACGCCGTCCCGACTTCAACGCAAGAATTTTTTTTGAAGGAGGCGCGCGGCGCGTCGTCGAATTTTCCGCTCGAGAGGAGATGATCGTCGTGTCGGACAAAGACGAATTGCAGTCGAAGATGCAGCGGCTCGAGGATAAGGTTGACAGGCTCAATGACAGCGTCCGTCAATTGAATTGCTTTTTGATTGAGCGGCTCGGAGAAATTGATCGAAACAGTTGCCGCGCGGCGAACGAGACAAAATACGAGCTCAATCGCGAGATTCGAGAGATCAATCAGAAATTATACGAGTTGGATCGGCAGGTCTGCAATCAATCACATAAATTGGATCGGCAAGTCGACCGCTTGAACAGTAACGTAGACAGTCAATCTCATCAATTGAGTTGGGATATGCTGAAAATTTTTGGGCTGTCGACATTCATGGTGGTGATGATGTTAATGTTGTCGATGCCGACGCCCAACCGTCCGGCGCCGCCGCCCGCACCGACTCAAATACAATCGATTGAAAAAACGCCGTTGACGATCGAAGATCGGGTGACGGAAGAAAAATCGACGACGGAGGAAAAAATATCCGAAGAAAAACCGATCGTCGAAGGACGGACGCGGGGCGAAGTTTTGACGGGTTTGTTCGCCGATCTGCCTTCGACGGTCGGGCATGTGGTTTTGATAGGAGTTATGGCATTTATATTTAAGTTCGTCACGAAAATTTGAGGTTCTCGAGATGATTAGAGAGCGAAAACCCCCGAAGGAGGTTGGCACTCCGACGGGGATTTTTCTTTTGAAAATCCCCTGCTCAGAGCCGGAACACTTATTTATTACGGCTTGAAAGTTTGACACATCGGATCACCTCGGGTGATTGACAAGCGCCGCCGAGTCTGATATAAGTTTGCACGGAGATGATATCAATGGATTTGATCGAACTCGAAGAGTTGATCGTATTAAGAAATTTACTCGAGGATGAAGTGATCCGAGCGCTGATGCACGACGGCACCGATAAGGCAATCCGAATGCTCGTCGAACGCGCCGAACTGTTTGGCATGCGCGGCAATCTCATACGATGTTGGCTGATCCGATTGCTCACTCAACAGCCCAATCTCGTATCTGCGACGATGGAACGCTCGCGCGGTAAAATCGGCGACAGCCTCAAAAAATTATTCATCAACGACCTCGAAAAACTCATGCCCCTGCTCAACGAAACCTCCCATAAGCGAATGATCATCTACAATTACAAGCCGACGATCGAGCGCAAGATTGTCAATCAATCCGATCTCGACGCGTTGCTCAGTCGCGCCGCCACATCAAAACAAGTCGCCGACGCCCTCATCGAATACTACCGTCGATTCGGCTACGGCGATATTGCGAGCTATCGCGCTTTTAAGTGGTCGAGCGGCAATCTCGTCGGCATTGAACACTTCGACGATCAAAATTTCGACGATCTGATCGGCTACGACCATCAGAAAAAATTACTGATCGAAAACACCGAGGCATTTCTCGACGGGCGCGGCGCTAATAATGTGCTGCTCGTCGGCGCGCGCGGCACCGGCAAATCGTCTTCGATTAAGGCGCTCGTCAATCGATATTACGAACGCTCACTCCGATTGATCCAATTGATGAAGCCTCAATTGTCGGAGTTGCCGTCGCTGATGGAAAATCTCCGTCAATACCCGAGCCGCAAATTTATAATTTTTCTCGACGACCTTTCATTCGAGGAGTCGGAGGACGAATATAAATTGCTGAAGTCGTCAATCGAGGGCGGCGTCGAAACGCGTCCGTCGAATGTATTGATCTGCGCGACGAGCAATCGGCGACACTTGATCCAAGAGACGTGGCGCGATCGGCAGGACGGTCAGGAGGAACTTTATAAAGATGACAGCGTCAACGAGACGATTTCGTTGTCGGATCGGTTCGGGCTGATCATTCATTATTACGCGCCGAATCAGGACGAGTACCTTGCGATCATTCAACATATGCTCGAAAAAAACGGCGTGGCGCTCGACGCGGAGCAGTTGAGGCTCGAGGGCGTGCGTTGGGAGATGACGCATTCGGGGCGCAACGGTCGGACGGCACAACAATTCGTGACGAGTTATCTCGGGCGAAAATAGCGGAGGCGACGATGAAAAAAATATTTTTGATAGCCGGCACGGAGGACGGACGCGAACTCGCCGGTTTTTTGTTGTCAATGGGATATGATGTGACGGCGTCGGTGGTGTCGAGCTACGGGCGTCAACTGTTGGAGCGATATGAAGGATTGAAAATCAACGATCGGCGATTGGACGCGGAGGAATTGTCGGCGTATATCGACGAGCACGGGATCGAGGCGGTGGTCGATGCCAGTCACCCGTACGCGGAGAATGTGTCGTCGAATGTGATGAAAGTTTGTCGAGAAAAAAAATTGCCGTGCATCAGATACGAGCGCGGCGAGCACGAATTGAATTACGATAAAATATATCACGCGAATAATTACGATGCGGCGGCTGATCTTGCCGCGAAATTGGGTCGAATAATATTTTTGACGACGGGGAGCCGATCGTTGAAAGTATTCGTCGAGCGGCTGAAAGATTGCGAAGTGATAGCGCGGGTGTTGCCGACGGCGGCGGTGTTGACGGAGTGCGAACGATTAGGAATGACGCCGAAAAATATAGTGGCGATGCTCGGACCGTTCAGTCGGGAGCTCAACGCGGCGATGTTTCGACAGTTCCGCGCGGAGGTGATAGTGACGAAGGACGGGGGATCGATCGGCGGCGTCGATGAAAAAGTAGAGGCGGCGTCGATGTTGGGGTTGCCCGTCGTGATGATCGATCGTCCGAAACTCCATTACGATAACGAGACAAACAGTTTCGACGGCGTCATAAAATTTATATCTCAACCGCCCGCGGAAGGCGACCGCCTTTGATCGTAAAATGGGGCGCCGACGACACTCCCGCCCCCCGAGCGAGGCACCCGATTTTTTTTGCGCCGCCCACTGAGGGCTGCCGCTGTTATTCAAGCCCTGCGGGGCTTTTTTTTGCGCGCCGCAAGCATCGAAGGCGGGCGAGTTACGAAGGGCGGGCGCCGTCGGCGCAGGAGTGGACGTCTCGATCGCCGTTGAAAGCATTGCGAAGATCGAGCGTCGCCGGCGCGGGGCTGGCGTTGCGATCGCCGTTGAAGGTGCTGTGAAGAAGGGGCGCCGCCGGCGCAGGGTGGGTACTTCAGCCTCTGTTGGGCGCCGACATTGGGGGGCGGGAGCGCAGGCGGCGCCCCATAAGCATTTACATGTCGGCCAGGAACGCGGCGTAGCCTTTCTTCGTCTCGTAGATGTCAATCTTACTCGTCGCCTCCCAAGGCGCGTGCATCGACAACACCGCAACTCCGCTGTCAATCACTTCCATGCCGTACGCCGCCATGATGTAGGCGATCGTGCCGCCGCCGCCCTTGTCGACCTTGCCGAGTTCGCTGAACTGATAGCCGACGTTGTGAGCGTCGAGCACCGCGCGGAGCCGCCCGACATATTCTGCGTTGGCTTCCGACGAGCCCGACTTGCCCCTCGAGCCCGTAAATTTATTAAACACCATGCCCTTGCCGAGATACGCGACGTTCTTTTTGTCGAACACCGACGCATACAACGGATCAAACGCGCTCGACACGTCCGACGAGAGCATCACCGAGTTCTGCAACGCCCGACGAACTTTCAACTCCGAATATTGTCCGAGCGCCGCGAGCAGTTCTGCGATCATATTCTCGAAAAATCTCGACTTCATGCCCGTCGCGCCGAACGACCCGATCTCTTCCTTGTCGACCAACAGACAACAATTCGTCCGTGCGGGCGTTGCATCAGCCTCGAGCATCGCAATCAGCGACGTATACGAGCACACCCGATCGTCTTGCCCGTAGCCGAGCACCATGCTCCGATCGAAGCCGAGCTCCCGCGCGCGACCGGCGGGCACCAGCGCCAACTCCGCCGACAAAAAATCTTCCTCGTCGATGCCGTACTTGTCTTTGAGGATTGCGGCGATATTTTTTTTGACGGATTCCTTGTCGCCTTCCTTGAGCGGATAATTGCCGACGAGTATATCAAGATTTTCGCCCTCGACGACGACCTTTGCCTTCTTCTCGAGCTGATCTTGCGACAGATGAATCAGCAGATCGGTCACGCAAAAAACGGGATCATCCTCCGACTCGCCGATCACGATATCGATAACCGTGCCGTCCTTCTTGACGACAACGCCGTGCATGGCAAGCGGCAACGTCACCCACTGATATTTTTTGATGCCGCCGTAATAGTGAGTGTCGAGAAATGCGAGACCGCCGTCGTCATAAAGCGGATTTTGTTTGACGTCGAGACGGCAGGTGTCGATGTGCGCGCCGAGAATTTTCATGCCGCGCTCGAGCGGTTCGGTGCCGATATTAAACATCGCGATCGATTTTTTCATGCAAACGGCGTAAACTTTATCGCCGGGCTTGAGCGTCGAGCCGACCTCGAATTTTTTATAGCCGGCGGCTTCGGCGCGACGAATCGTCTCATTGACACTTTCGCGTTCGGTCTTGCAACGGCTGATGAAATCGATGTAGCCGGCGCCGAGCTCCTCAAGATTTTTTTTGTCTTCGTCGGTGTAGTTGCTCCAAATCGAAGGCTTGTTATCCTTCTTCTCTTTCTTCTCCTCAGGCATCTAATCACTCCCAAAAAATTTATTTAGGGCGCCGCCGACACTCCCGCCCCCCGAGGTCGACGCCCAAATCAGCCCGTGGTTCCCACCCGTGTCGTCGACGCCCGGCATGTTCTGATCGATACGCGGTTGTAGGCTGCCGCCCCCGTCCGCCCTTCCCGTTGGTAGACGGCACATTCTGATCGAGCGCTGCCGACGCGATCGGACTGCCGCCGTTGGACGTGCGCCGCACTCGAGGTTGGGGCTGTGCAAAGGGACGGGCGCCGCCGACGCGGGTGGGAACTGCTTCCCTCCGTTGGGCGCCGACATTTGGGGGCGGGAGCGTCGGCGGCGCCCCCTAACTGTCGCCCTCGAAAACCGCTCGGGCTCAAAAAATATTTTTAAAGATCGACAGAAACTCGTCGCGAGTCTCCGCGCGGTTGAATTGATCCCGCAACAGCGCCCCGCCCTGCAGTCCCTTCGTGTACCACGCCGCATGTTTACGCATCTCTCGAATGCCGATGTACTCTCCTTTGAACTCCAACAATAAATCTAAATGCCGACGCATCACGGCAACGCGCTCCGACATCGACGGCGGCGGCAATTTTTCTCCCGTCGCCAAATATTTTTCCAGCCGACCGATCAGCCACGGATTGCCCAACGCTCCGCGACCGATCATCACGCCGTCCGCGCCCGTCGTCGATATGATCTCGTCAAACGTTTCAAAATCCCGAACGTCGCCGTTGGCTATCACAGGAATTTTCACCGCCGCCTTCACTCGAGCCAGCTCCGTCCAATCCGCGCGCCCCGAATAAAATTGCAGCCGCGTCCGACCGTGCACCGTGATCCAATCCGCCCCGCAACCTTCGACGATCCGCGCGATCTCCACCGCGTTGATCCGATCGAAGCCGAGCCGCATCTTGACACTGATCGGCAACGTCGTCGAGTGCCGCATCGTCGTGATCAATTCTTCAACGAGCGCGGGATTATTCATCAGCGCCGAGCCCTCACCGTTTTTGACGATCTTCGGCGCCGGACAACCCATGTTGAAATCGATCGAGTGAACGCCGTCGAGCGTCGACACATACTCGACCGCCTCACCGACATACTCGGGGCGCGAGCCGAACAGTTGAATCGCAATCGGACATTCCCGCCGATCGATCGTCAGCATCTCGAGCGTCTTATCGTTGCGATAGTGAATGCCCGTCGAGCTGATCATCTCCGAAAACATCAACGCCCGAGTGCCGGTCACTTCGCGCGTGAGGATTCGGAACGCCGCGTCCGTCACGCCCGCCATCGGCGCCAAAAATATTTTCATCAATCCGCCTCCCACGTCGAAAGATTATAATCGATCGCCCGCCGACTGTCGACAATTTTTGTGATATACTATTTCCGAAAGGGGCGATCATTTTGATCCACATGAGGGAAGTCACGAAAATTTATCCGAATAAAGTCGTCGCGCTCGACAAAGTCAACATCGACATCAAAAAGGGCGAGTTCGTCTTCATCGTCGGACAATCGGGCGCGGGCAAATCGACGTTCATCAAACTGCTGATGCGAGAAGAACTGCCGACGAGCGGCGATATTTTAGTCAACGGCAAAAACGTCGTCAAGCTGAAGTCGAGCGAAGTGCCTTACCTTCGACGCGGGCTGGGCGTCATTTTTCAAGACTATCGATTGCTGCCGGATAAAACCGTTTTCGAGAATGTAGCGTTCGCAATGCAAGTGATCGAGGCGCCGCGCAAATTGATGCAACGGAGCGTCAACGCGGTGCTCGACATCGTCGGACTGAGCGGTAAGTACAAAAATTTTCCGAGCGAACTGTCAGGCGGCGAGCAACAGCGCGTGGCGATCGCTCGAGCGATAGTAAATGATCCGGCGTTGGTGATCGCCGACGAGCCGACGGGCAATCTCGATCCCGACACGAGTTGGGACATCATGGATATTTTCAAGAGGATCAACGCGAGCGGCACGACGATAGTGATGGCGACGCACGACAAGACGATCGTCGACGCAATGAAGTTGAGAGTGATTGCGATAGAGGACGGGCGCATCGTCCGTGACGAAGCCCGCGGCACTTACTGATCGCTGACGAGCCGACGGGCAATTTCGATCCCGATACGAGTTGGGACATCATGGATATTTTCAAGAGGATCAACGCGAGCGGGACGACGATAGTGATGGCGACGCACGACAAGACGATCGTCGACGCAATGAAGTTGAGAGTGAT
>CALGGP010000137.1 GCA_937915885.1 uncultured Selenomonadales bacterium
ACGCCGTGCTGAACACCGTCAACACGATGCTGCTGCGCATTTCCGCCATCAATCATCACCCCCATCACCGATCATTTTGCCGCGTCCTCGAACGGCGCCGTCACGTCCTTTTCGTCCGTCGGCTCCTCCTTCGGCGCGTTCAGATCGACATCGTTTCGAGAGTCCGCGAATTGCTGTCCTTCATCATACCACTGCTCCATCGGCGCCGTCATCGGAGTCGGCGTCTCGTCGCTGACGATTGTCGGCGTGATCAGAATCATCAGTTCGCGCTTGTCCTTCGATTTTTGCGTGTGCTTGAAAAATTCTCCGATAATCGGAATGCTCCCGAGGATTGGCACCTTAACGATGTTCTTTGACTCCGACGAATCGATCAGCCCGCCAATCGCCATCGTCATGCCCGTCTCGACATTGATCACCGCATTAGCCTCGCGCGATCGAAAGCCCGGGACGCTGGTACCGTTGATCGAAATCGAGTTGGCGTAATCGAGATTGCTGATAATCGCCGTCACGTCCGACGTGATTTTGTTGTTGGCGTCGACCGTCGGCACGATTTTCAAAATGACGCCGTAAGGCTTGTACTCGTAGGTGATATCGCCGTCGTCGCTGATCGGGACGGGAATTTCGCCGCCGATGTGAATGCTGGCCGGCTCGCCGCTCATCGTCGTGATGTTGGGGCGCGACAAAATTTTTGCTTTGCCCTTCGACACCAGCGCGTTGATGGTGAAATTGATCGGCGCGCGATTGGCGAAAAACCAACGGACGGGATTATTTTTAAACTCTCGAAAACCCTTGCGCCGCTCGGAGTTCCAAGTTTCGCCGCCGTAGAAAGTGCCCGCCGCTCCGATTGCGTCTTCGGCGTCGGAGGCGTTGGCGGTGGTCGACGCGTAATATTGCACGCCCAAACTTTTTGCGTCGTCGACGGATATCTCGATGATTTGCGCCTCGAGCCGAACTTGCGTCGGAAATTCAATCTCGAGCAGGTCGATGATGCCCGCGTTGCCGCCGTTGGTGTTCTCGAAAACGTTGACCGAAGTACCGATCTGCTCGCCGAAGTCGGTATTGCGGCGCGCGCCGACGCTGTGAGAATTATTGATGCTGGTGACGGTGGCGGAGCCGATATAAAGTTGCGCGGTCTTGATCGCATACTCGCGCTCGTATTGATTGCGCACCTTGCCGCTCAACATCAGCCGATTGCCGACCTTTTTGACGTGGACGTGCGGCAGATTGATCGCGCGCTCGATCATATCGGCTTGACCTTTGTCCTCGGGCGAAACGTTGACAATGTACTCGGTGATCTCGCCGTCGGCGGTCCAAATGAGCATCGAAGTTGAGCCCGCCTGCTTGGCGACGATCAGAATTTCGTTGCGCGACGGCTTGAGCTCGACGATGCCGATGATCTCCGCCGAGCCGGTTGCAATGCGCGTGATGGGTTTGTCGATTTTCAAGTAGTGAGACGCGTTGAGATTGATCGTCAAAGTTTCTGCCGCGTGCGCCGACGGCATCATCATCAGGGACGCGGCGATCAACATTCCTCCGACGCCGTGAAGTTTCATGAGTTACACCTCCGATTGAGGGACGATTATTTTTTCGTGACTTTGTCGCCTTGAATAATTTCGATGCCTTGATCATTGGGCGGCGCGGACGGCGTCGAAGGAGTTGCGGGCGGCTTGAATGTTGGAGCGGGTTTGTCGACGACGGGCGAAGGCGGCGGTTGGAAGGCGGGCGTGGGCGGCTCGTCTTGAGCGATTGCGATTGACTGATTGTCATTGGTGACGGCTGCCGTCGAATAATTTGCGGTGTCGATAAATTCTTCGTCGGGGCGAAACGGACGCATCAAAAGGTAGAGAGTGCCCTTGCGAGCGGCGGCGGCGATCTGTAAAATTTCGTCGGCGTGCAAGGCAAGCGTCGCCGTCGAGCTGGATTTTTCGGCGCCTCCGGCGGCATTTGCCATGCCCGCCACGCCGGATGTCACTCCCGACGCAAGTCCCGACACCGCGCTTTCGAGAATGCCTTTGTCGGTTTGAACGGCGCGCTTACCCATCGCCAACAGCAGCACGTTCTGTAAAATTATTTCCGAATGAATTTCGCCGCCGCGCTCATAAACCATCATCACATCGACGTGATCGCCGGGGTTGATGAAGCCCGAGACGCTCGTCACGTCGGAGATGCCGATTGAGATCGCGCGACAATCGGGCGGGATCATTCCGATCATTCCCGCCTGCTCGATGTTATGAAAAACTTTCTTCTCGGTGATGATGTCGTCGGTGAGCACATCGACGCGCGTCACCTTGCCGACGAGTTTTGACACGTCGCGGACGGCGGTCGTCGTCACCATATCTTGAGGCACCTGCGACAGTTTAAGCATGTTCTCTTGAATGACGGTTTGCGCGGGAATGTCGAACGCGGCGGTGACCACTCCGACGGTCGGCGCCTGCTGCACTTCGACGGGCACGGGCGGCGCGATTGATCGATCGACGGCGGCGTTCGACAGCGTTGTGTAGATCAATCCGAACATCGTCGCGCCGGTGAGCCCCGCCGCCGCCAAAATTTTTCGCTGAGACATGCTGCTCAACTTGTTTAAGACATTGAGAAACACGAGATGACATCTCCCCTCCGAGAAGAAAAAACAATCCACCTTGTTTTCATTATAAAACGTTGATCTAGTTTTGTCTAGCATTTGATTAAATAACGGTTTGGTTGTATAATTTTGCCAACAGAAATTGCGGAGGTGCTCGAGGTTGAACGATAAAATAACGTTGGCGCACGGCGCGGGCGGTAAGCTCAGTCAAAAATTGATGCGCGACGTGATCCTGCCGGCGTTCGACAATGAAATTCTGCGCGAACTTCACGACGGCGCCGTACTCGATCGGCTCGAGGGCAGATTGGTGTTCACGACCGACAGTTATGTGGCGAAGCCGATTTTTTTTGCGGGCGGCGACATAGGGAAGCTGGCGATCACCGGCACGATAAATGATCTGGCGATGAGCGGCGCGATGCCCAAATACATTTCGGTCGGGCTGATCCTCGAAGAGGGATTCGAGCTCGAAACGCTCAAAAAAATTCTCGAGTCGATGTCGAAGGCGGCGAAAGAGGCGGGCGTTCCGATCGTCACGGGCGATACGAAAGTCGTCGGGCATGGGCAGTGCGACGGAATTTTTATCAACACGGCGGGCGTCGGCGAGATGATCGAAGGCGTGAACATCACCGTCAAAAATGTGCTGCCGACGATGAAAATTTTGATCAACGGGACGATAGGAGATCACGCGACGGCGATCATAGCGGGGCGGCACGGCTTGACGTTGCCGGACTCGGTGACGTCGGATTGCGCGCCGTTGCATGATCTGGTGCGGGCGATGCTCGAGGCGGAGCCGGGGATTGTGATGATGCGCGATCCGACGCGCGGCGGCTTGGCGTCGACGCTCAACGAGATTGCTCAGGCGGCGAACGTCGGAATTATGCTCGACGAAAATAAATTGCCGATCCGAAATGAAGTCAAGGGCGTGTGTCAACTGTTGGGCTTTGATGTGCTCGAGTTGGCGAATGAGGGCAAAGTTTTGGCGGTGGTGCCGATGGGGTCTGTGGCGCGGGTGCTGTCGGCGATGCGCAAACACAAATTGGGGCGTCAAGCGGCGGTGATCGGAGATGTGGTGCGCGAGCCGCGCGGTAAAGTCGGATTGCGGACGGTGATCGGTACGACGCGCGCCGTCGACATGCCCGTCGGAGTGATCGTGCCGCGTATCTGCTGAAAAATAAATTCCCGCCCACCCACCTGAGATTTCGGTATGAACCATGGCGGGCGGGCGGGGAAATTTTTGCAGTGATTCGGCAGATGGCTCGGCGTTCGATCGAGGGAACTGCCGTTGAGAAATGTTG
>CALGGP010000138.1 GCA_937915885.1 uncultured Selenomonadales bacterium
TGGGCGTGCTCATCTACTTCTTCCCCGTGATGTACGGTGAGGGTTACGGCGTTATCAACCAGCTCATCAACAATGCGACGGCTGAGGAAATCACCCAGCATTCCATGTTCTATGGCGGACAGACCAACCTGCTCATCTATCTGTCGCTGGTTCTGGTGTTCAAAGTTTTTGCCACCACCGCCACCAATGGCGGAGGCGGATGTGGCGGAACGTTTGCACCCAGCCTGTTCCTGGGCTGCATCGCCGGCTTTGTGTTTGCCAATGTATGGGATATGGCCCTGAGCCTCGGCGTCGGAACCTCGGGCTATCTGTCGGCCGAAAACAGCGGACTCTATGGCATGGCCGGCCTGATGTCGGGCGTCATGCATGCTCCCATGACGGGCATCTTCCTCATCGCAGAACTGACGGGCGGCTATGGCCTGTTCGTTCCCCTGATGATAGTATCGACCGTCAGCTACCTGGTCATTAACCTGTTTGAGCCACACAGCATCTATGCCATGCGACTGGCACGGAAGGGCGAGCTGCTGACCCACGACAAGGACAAGGCCATCCTGACGGTGCTGAAGCTGGAGTCGCTTATCGAACGCGACTACCGCACCGTGACCCCCGACATGGAACTGAGCCAGCTTACCCACATCATCACGAAGTCGCACCGCAACATCTTCCCCGTCGTGGATGAAACCGGACGCTTCCTGGGCGTCGTATCGCTCGACTCGGTGCGCATCTACATGTTCCGCAGCGAGTTATACCACCAATACAGAGTCAGTTCCTTCATGAAAGACCCGCCTGCCCTGCTCAGCATCGACGACACACCGAAGGTGGTGACCAAGAAGTTCGACGAGACCGGAGCCTGGAACCTGCCAGTCATCGACGGCGGCCACAAATACGTGGGCTTCATCAGCCGCTCGGGCCTGTTCAACTCCTACCGCAAGACACTTATTAAATTCAGCCCAGAATAATCCCGCCCCTTCCCCCCTCCTAAGAAGGGAACGGCTTCTATTTGCTTATGACAAAGAAATCTCTCAGAATCATCTATATGGGCACGCCCGACTTCGCCGTCGCCTCTCTTCAAACGCTCCTCGCTCGAGCGGACGTTGAAGTCGTCGGCGTCGTCACTCAACCCGACCGCCCCAAGGGTCGCGGTCAAAAATTAATGCCGTCGCCCGTCAAGGTCGTCGCTCAAAATAATTCTTTACATATACTTCAGCCCGAGCGCCTAAAATCCGATAACGTTATTGATGAATTGGCGGCTCTTGCTCCCGATCTGATCGTCGTCGCCGCCTTCGGACAAATTCTTCCTCAACGCGTGCTCGACATTCCTCCGCGCGGATGCATCAACGTCCACGCATCACTGCTGCCGCGATATCGAGGCGCCGCTCCGATCGAGTGGTGTCTGATCAACGGCGAAAGATTGACGGGCATCACGACCATGATGATGGACGCGGGGCTCGACACCGGTGATATGCTCGTCAAGCGCGAAGTGCCGATCACCGACGATATGATTCTGCCGGAATTGTATGCGGCGCTGATCGATCGGAGTGTCGACGCGCTCAACGAGACGATCGATCGGATTGTCAACGGCACGCTCGAGAGAACGAAACAGGACGATTCGCAATCCAATTACGCGCCGATGATCAAGAAAGACACCGGCGCCATCGATTGGCATCACTCCGCGCGGAGCATACATAATCTGGTGCGCGGGCTGTGCGGGCGGGCGTTCGCGACGATCGACGATCAAACGTTTAAAATTTGCAGGACGCGGCTCGTCGATAATCCGATCGATCCGACCGTCGAATGTGAATGCGAATGCGGCGGAGTGATTTGCGCCGATCGACGCGGGCTGTTCATTCGGACGGGCGACGGATCGATTGAAATTCTCGAGCTGCAGGCGCCCGGCTCTAAGAAAATGTCCGCCGCCGATTATCTCAAGGGGCATCGACTCGGGAGGTGATATGATGATTGGCACTCTCGCGTTCGCCCGACCGAAAAAACGCGTCTTCCTCGGGCTGATGCTCGTCACAAAATTTGTCGCCGCGCTCATGCAGGCGCCCGGCTCTAAAAAAATGTCCGTCGCCGATTATCTCAAAGGGCATCGACTCGGGAGGTGATACGATGATTGGCACCTTCGCGTTCGCTCGACCGAAAAAGCGGCTGTTCCTCGGGCTGATGCTCGTCACGGAATTTATTGCCGCGCTCGTGCTCTACGGCATGTGGAAAATCACCTACCTCGGGCTGTCGGAGATTTACGACAAACTCCCGTCGATGCTCGGCGCCGCAATCATTTCGATCTCGATTTTCTCCGTCGGCGTCGTCGTCAACATGGTGCTCGCAATGGAAGGGCTCCCGTTCCTGCCGTTGCTCCGTCGATACTCTTACGCGCTGATCCGATTGCTCTTTCCAATATCGGTGCGGATCGGAAAATTTTTCGGCATCAGTCGACGGCAATTGGAAGGCTCATTCATCGCCGTCAGCAATCTGATATTTCTCAAGTGCGGGATTAAAGTCAAAGCCGATCGATTGTTGGTACTCGTGCCGCATTGCCTTCAGTTGGCGACGTGCCCGCATAAGATCACGCGCGATCCGAACAATTGTAAGCGGTGCGGCGGTTGCAATATCGGCGATCTGATGAAGTTGTCGGACGAGCTGGGCTTTCATTTTTTGGTGGCAACGGGCGGGACGTTGGCGCGGCAATTCGTCAAGAAGACGAGACCGAAGGCGGTGTTGGCGATCGCCTGCGAGCGCGATCTGATGAGCGGCATCCAAGATGTATATCCGCTGCCGGCGGTCGGCGTGCTAAACATTCGACCGAACGGACCGTGCTACAACACGCGCGTCGACATGGACGATGTGCGCAAGATGCTCGAAAAAATTATTATCGATTGACGGCGGTGCGCTGTCGGCAAAACAAAGGGAATGAGGTGTGTCAAATGTCAGTGAAGGGAATCGTCATCGTGAACGCGAGTGCCGACAGGCATTACAGTCAGCGTGCGCTGCACAGTCTTGAAAATTTCAACGCGAATCTCACGACGCAGGACTTTGATACGCTCGAGCGCAATCAAAAGGCGATGTCGGAGGAATTGCGCGAGAGATTTAAGCGAGCGGCGGAGGAAGACGGCAACGACATAAATTATACGCTTTACGCGCGAGACGACGACAAAAAATCTCCGTCGATGCTTGACGAGCGGGTGTCGATCTTGAATCCGACGTTGTCGAGGATCAAGGCGTCGGGGCGGCTGTCGTCTCCGGCGGAGTGCAGGACGTGCGCGAATCGGAAGGCAAGCGGAGGCTCGAGGAATAAAGCGGCGCCGCTTCAGACGTCGCTGCCGTTGGCGCCGACGATCAATGCAGAAATTGTGCTCGGGACGGGGCGTTCGCCCGACGAAAATTCGTTTGATCAGTACGTCGAAGAGCGCGATTGGTACGGTTGGACTACCGACGAGCTGAAAGAATACGAGGAGTCGCGGGACGAGGACGGCAATCCGACGATACCGAAGCCGCCGGCGCATTATTTGCATCGGACGCACATCAGCCACGTTACGCAACATCATTCGGCGAATCGGTCGTTGGCGGTAAGTCATGCGCATGAGCATCGTGCGGCGGCGGTGGAGAATGTGTCGGCGCAATTGCGTGTGGACATTTGCCCCGAGTGCGGGCGCGCGTATATTTCGGGGACGGTCGCCAATTCCAATGTGCAGTTCTTCAGCAATCTTGATGAGGCGAATCCGTATCATCAGCAGTTGCTTGACGAGGGCAAGGCGGATTTTCGCGGAAATAATGTCGAGCTCGATGCGTGAAAAGATAATTAGGAATTAGGAATTAGGAATGAGGGGTTCGGGGGCGAGGAGAAAAAAATTTTTTCCCCGCCCACCCACC